>NZ_JBLYNS010000006.1:0-92775 GCF_049310205.1 Endozoicomonas sp. ALC013
TCAGGAGTCCCGGACAACTCATGGGACTTCTGACTGATTACAGCCAGTAAACACCTCCCGGAACCGGAATTTGCATCCTCAGATTCACAGGGTTGCTTTATCATCTTCCATATAAAGGCGCGGCTCTCTTTCCAGCTGAACACCAAACTTTTCATTTACTTTCTGCTGAACCTGCCTGGAGAAAGACAGCACATCCCGACCAGTGGCTCCACCGTGATTTACCAGAACAAGAGCCTGTTTCTGGTAAGTCCCCACACAACCCTCTCGCTCTCCTTTCAGCCCGGCCTGATCAATCAGCCAACCAGCGGCCAGTTTCCAGTTCTGCCCAAGGGGATAAGCGACGATATTCGGATATTCCTGCTTCAGGCGATCCATCTCTGACTTTGATACCTCCGGGTTTTTGAAAAAGCTGCCAGCATTACCCACCTCAGATGGGTCCGGCAACTTTTCCCGGCGAATATCACAAACAGCCCGACTGATATCCAATGCGGAAGGAGCCTGATCGCCCAGACGTCTGGCAAGCAGATCACCTAACTGGCCATAGCCCAGGTTGGGTTTTAATGTTGCATCAAGATCCAGGGTCACAGCGACAATAATGTACTGATCACGCTTTTCCCTTTTGAATACCGAATCGCGATAACCAAAGCGGCAACTTTGCCGGTCAAAATACTCAACCTGCCCGGATTCCAGGTTCATCGCCTCCAGCGACACGAAAGAATCCGTTAACTCAACACCATAGGCACCAATATTCTGGATAGGTGCAGCGCCAACGTTACCCGGTATCAAGGAGAGGTTTTCCAGTCCATAGGCCTGATTATCCAGAGACCATAAAACAAACTCATGCCAGTTCTCTCCCGCCTCGGCCCTGACCCGAACACAATCCTGATCACGACTCAACACCGTTTTTCCCTTGAGATTAACGTGCACAACCAGGGCATCAAGAAAATCACCAAGCACCACATTACTGCCACCGCCCAGGGGAATAACGGGCAACTGCTTTTGCCTGGCAAAAGCCAGTGCCGACTGCAATTCAGCAACCGTATTTGCCTCAGCGTAGTATCTGGCAGTAGACGGCAACCCCAGGGTATTTCTCTCCACCAGGGAATAGTTGTCGAAAATCTTAACCGGGAAGTTCATTAATAGTTGATTCAATAGAAATTGGAGACAAAACGGAGATACTATTTATGGGTTTTCTGCAAATGATCCAGCAACGCAACCCCACCCAGCTCAACCAGATTAAGTACCCGCTCAAACCCTTCGTTACCACCGTAGTAAGGGTCCGGAACTTCAGAGACTGGCAGGTCAGCAAAATCAAGAAAAAGCTTCAATTTACAGGCATGTTCCTGCGGGCAGATCTTTTGCAGGTTCTTCAGGTTCTCTCTGTCCATAGCCAGAATATAATCCTGCTCAACAAAATCAGCAGAGGTAACCTTGCGGGAGCGAATAAATGAAAGGTCATAACCGTGATCCGCAGCCTGCTGCATGGAACGGCTGTCTGGTAACCCGCCATCATGCCAGCCACTGGTGCCCGCTGAATCAACTCTGATACAGTCTGACAACCCTGCTTCCGCCACTTGATGGGCAAACACACCATGGGCAGTGGGTGACCGACAGATATTTCCCAGGCAGACGAACAGTACTTTTGTCATTCTGTTTATGCTCTGACCATGGTTTCATTGGGCTCAGAACTGTCCAGTTCCTGCTCTCTTTCAAGCAATGCACGAACTGCCTGCAGATCCTGTTCCGTATCGACACCATGGGGCGGCGTTGCCACCGCTTCAGCCACATGAATACGATAGCCATGCCACATCAGTCGAAGCTGCTCAAGAGACTCCATACTCTCAATCGGGCTGACACCCCAGGTCACATAATGATTCAGGAGTCCAACCCGATAGGCATAGATCCCAATGTGACGCTGAAAGCAGGCATCTGCCGACACTCTCTTTTCCTCCGTGGCAAAATCGTCCCGCGCCCAGGGAATGGGCGCACGGCTGAAATAAAGCGCATACCCCCGGACATCAGCAACCACTTTGACAATACCGGGATCGAAAATCTGCTCCACCCGGGTCAACGGGCTGGATAACGTAGCAGCCCCTGCCTCAGACGACAGCTGCAGATTTCTGGCCACCTGATTGATCACAGAGGGGGGGATAAGAGGTTCATCACCCTGCACATTGACAATGATTTCATCATCCTTCAGACCATAGATTCTGGCCACTTCCTGCAACCGGTCAGTGCCAGAAGGATGCCCCGGCAGCGTCATGCATACCTCTGCGCCAAAACCGTCAGCCACCTTCAGGATACGCTCATCATCCGTAGCAATGATGACCTTCCGGGCGGCACTGACCAGTGCCCGCTCATAAACATGCTGCACCATAGGCTTGCCCGCAATATCAGCCAGAGGCTTGCCCGGCAAACGACTGGAAGCAAATCGGGCAGGTATTACAACGGTGAAGTCAGAGCCTTCAGCTGTATGAGAGCCTTCAGTGGAGGGAAAGCCCTCAACCGATAAAAAGCCTTGTGCCATCAGGACGCCTCATCCAAACGTTCATCAACGGTCAATGTGCGCGCCTCACCTTCGAGCATGACAGGAATACCGTCACGAACCGGATAAGCAAGACCGCAGGGTCTGCAAACCAGTTCCTGACGCTCTTTATTTGGCCGCACTTCCCCTTTACACAGTGGGCAGGCCAGAATTTCAAACAGCGTTTTATCCATCATTGTTCCTCTGCCATCAGCCAGCAAATACCGGCTTACGAGCTTCAATCATTGCTACCAGCTGCTCAATACATGAGTCCGATACACGGGTCGTCACCGGCAGATACCAGTGTCGGTGATCGGCAAAACCACTGCATTTAACGGCATCCTTAGCCGTCATAATTACCGGAAGATCGTCGTTAAAACAGATATCTTCCGGTGCAAATACGTGGTGATCCGGATAAGGATGCCCAATAACATCGTATCCCAAAGCGCGCAGTGTATTAAAAAAACGCTCCGGATTACCAATTCCTGCAACACCATGAACCCTGGTTTTATCGGGAATTGGTTGCGAAATCCCCGTCATGCTGACCAGCGCCGAAGGTTCAAGGGAAAAACAATACAGTTTTTCCCGCTCCAGCGTGGTCAGCCCAAGCGAACTTTCTACTTCCTCAGCCTTCGCTGACAGAGAAGCATGGTTGGTGTTGACCAGAATCATATCCACCTGGCTCATTCTTTCCGGTGGTTCCCGAAGCGGGCCTGCGGGCAGACACAGCTGGTTGCCAAGCAACCGGTCACCATCCAGAACCAATACTTCAATATGCCGTTGCAGATTATAGTGCTGCAATCCATCATCTGCGATGATCAGATTGCAGTCTGTCTGATCACAGAGATAGCGGGCCGCCTTTACACGATCAACGTCAACAATCAAAGGGACATGCAGCTGTCGGGCGAGCATCACCGGCTCATCCCCTGCCTTTGCCGGGTCTGAATCCGGCCGCACCGACAGAGGCATACCTCCGGTTTTCGCACCAAATCCACGACTGATAATCCCAGGCCGGTAGCCCCTTCGCTGAAACTCCCGTACAAGGGCGGCAACCAAAGGGGTTTTACCGGTTCCCCCTACCGAAATATTACCCACCACAATGACCGGCACAGGCGAAGACCATCGCGCTGCCTGCAGTAAACGTTGCTTTCTTCTCGCAGCCAGAAAGGAAAATAACCAGCTAAGTGGCTTGAGACAGCGGGTCCAGCCACCGGCAGGAGCATACCAGGAGTCTGTGACCGACTGGCTGAAACGGGGCCAGAGCTTCACTGATCAGACTCGGTATCTTTTCGGGTGGTCATGCTCAGGTTGGTAAAACCCAGCTGCCCGGCAGCATCCATTGCCGTAACAACCGCCTGATAAGGCGTATTGGCGTCAGCGGTAATAATCAGGGGTATCTTGCTGTCTCCCTGGCTTACTTTACCCAGTGCCCGCTTGAGTGTATCCAGCTGACCATTGACCAGTCCCTGACCATCAACGGCAAAATCTCCGGACTTGCTGATGATGATCTCAATCTGCTTTGGCTGCTGCTGCAACACCTCGCCGGAGGATTCCGGCAAGTCAATGACCAGATGCGTCTCCTTGGTGAAGGTGGTTGAGACCATAAAGAAAATCAGCAGCAGGAATACCACATCAATCAGGGGCGTCAGGTTGATCGACACCTCTTCCTGATTTATCTGTCGTCGGAAGTTCATTTTTTCCTGGCCTCACTGCCCGGAGCGGATGAAGAGCCCTTGCGATCACCCTGCAGCACTTCCACCAGCTTGATGGCATCCTGCTCCATGGCAACCACCAGCTCATCAATGCGCCGGGTAAAATAGCGATGGAAAATCAGGGCCGGGATAGCTACGGTAAGACCGGCTGCTGTGGTAATGAGAGCCTTGGAAATCCCGCCAGCAAGAACACCGGCATTACCGGTGCCTTCAACCATCAGCACAGTAAAGACATCAATCATACCGATCACGGTTCCCAGCAAACCCAGCAGCGGAGTAATCGCGGCAATGGTCCCCAGGGTATTGAGATAACGTTCAAGGTCATGGATCACCTTGCCCGCCTGCTCTTCAATACTTTCCTTCATGATTTCCCGGCCGCTGCGGGCATTGGTCAGACCAGCGGCCAGAATCTCTCCCAGGGGCGACCCGGCTTTCAGCTGGTCAAGCTTGCGATTGTCCAATCCATTACTTTTGATCCACCTCCATACTTGAGACAGGGTATTTTTCGGTGCAATGCGTGAGGGTCTCAACGTCCAGAGCCGCTCGAAGATGATTGCCATGGCAATGACTGAAGACAACAGGATAGGCACCATCAGCCAACCACCGGATTTCACCAGTTCGAACACAATAATCTTCCCTTATAATGACAAATTCATGATATCTGGCCCGGTTAATGTCAGGCATATCAGTTCCCGGCCAGTATGACTGTATCACAGAGATTAGCGCCATTTAAGCAGTAACTGATCGCTTTGGCAGAGCGTCAGCGCCACCAATAGCGGGTGTGTGTTTTGCGGTAGGCTGAAACGGTCATATCACCGCTACCGAGCGTAAAGGAAAGTGAGCCGTCCGCAGCGGTATTAAAAATTTTCGCCCCCGAGCTTTGCGCACGGGCTAATGTTTCAGCGGCCGGATGACCGAAGCGATTGGCAAAGCCGGAGGAAAAAATAACCGCCCCGGGCTGAACCGCAGAGAGAAAGTCAGAACTACTGGAAAACCGGCTACCATGGTGAGCGGCCACCAGCACACTGGATTCGAGCTCAGCGCCCTGCTCAATTAACCGTTTCTCAACCCGTCCACTAATGTCTCCGGGCAGTAAAAGACTGTCTGACCCTGCTGTCACTTTCAGGACACAGGATGCATCATTGCTGCGCCGATATTCACCACCGGCCAGCACCTGAAAATAAACCCCATCCCACTCCCAATGATCTCCGGATTGGCATTTCACCCACTCTTGCTCAAAACCGGGCAGCCTGGTACCACTGATAACCGGTACATTCGGGTATCTGGACAACAGTGATGGCAAACCACCTGAATGATCCTGATCACCATGAGAAATGATAATGCGATCAATTTGGGTCACGCCGGATTTGGACAGCGCCGGAAGAATCACGCTTTCTGCCGCTGACAATTTTTCCGAGAACCGGTCACCAGTGTCGTATACCAGAAGGTGCTGACGTGTTCTGATAAACACAGACAACCCTTGCCCTACATCCAAAACAGTGACCTCAGCCTGACCTGCCAGTACCTCAGGTGTTTTCGGGAACAACGAAGGCATCAGCATCACCGGGGCAAGCCAGCGCAAACGCAGAGTTGCTGGAGCGATCAGCAACAACATACCGGCCACAGCGAACAACAGGTTAAGCCAGGTCAGGGCCTGCTGTGGTGGAATAAGCACCATCAAACCGGACACCCACTGCAGCCCCCATTGAAACCCTGTCACCAGATAATCCAGCCCGGCCATAATGAAACCGGCAGCTTCAGGCAACACAAACTGCACAATGGCGCTGAACAGCAGCAAGGGAACGACGGCAATGCCAATTAATGGAATGGCCAGAAGATTCACCAGGGGAGACAGTGGTGATACCGGCTGACCATTAAACAGCAGCAAAGGCATCAACATTGCAAACACCAGCCATTGCGGCTTAAACAGGGTTACCGGCCAGCCAGCCCTCTCTTTTCGGCCAACCATACCGAACAGCAGTGCGCCTGCGGCAATAAACGAGTACCAGAATCCATTGCTGGTTATGGCCAGGGGGTCAATGGCAAGCACTGCCGCCAAAGCCAACAACCAAAGTGTTGCGGGAGAGGCTCTGATACCCAGCAAGGGTGCCAGTAATGCAGCAAATGTCATAACCAGGGCCCGTTGCACCGGCACACTAAAACCGGCCAACAGGGCATAAAACAACGCAAACAGCATACCTGTCAGCGCCTTGACCACGGGTAAGGGTACGCTCCGAAGTGGAATCCCCCCCAAGCGCCCAACAATGGTGGCAAGGGAAAAGCCCAACCAGGCCATAAGACCGATATGCAGGCCGGAAATCACCATCAAATGAGTGGTTCCCGTCTCATTCAACATCTGCCATTGCTGAGTGTTGATTGCGGTTTTATCACCCAGCAGCAGTGCCGAGAAGATTCCTCTGTTGTTATCCGATACCGTGGAGTACAACCACTCTCTTAAAAGCGCCCTTACCTGATGAAGGCGATATATCCCGGTAACACTATTGTCGAGCAGTGATCCGGACTTCACATACCCCGTGGCCTGTATCCCCTGACGCAGCGCCCAGGCTTCATAATCGAACGCACCCGGGCTTGAAAAACCATGGGGCTGTCGCAACCTGACCGTTAACTGCCAGGTCTCTCCAGCCTGCAAATCCGGCGGTTCATACCAGCTGAGCCTGACCTTTTTGGCGTACAGACCAACCCCTGCATGACTGACTGCGAAATCAAAGCGCGCTGCCATGCCGTCTATCACCGGCAGACTGGCAATCTTTCCTTCGATTTTGATATCCCGCCCATGTATATAGCCATCAAGGCGAGTGACAACGTAATGCGATGCATACCATGAGCTGACAAGAATACCCGCCAGCAGAGGCAGCAGCCACCAGCGGACCCGGGAAGCTCCGGCTGTCGATAATCCCCACAGAAACAGAATGAACAGCGGCAGGCTGATCGACAGCAGTACTGACATGCCAAATGTCAATGAAACAAAACCACTGGCAAGTACGAAGATAAGTAATCCCCTTGCCGGTTTTATGGTCGTGTGCGTGTTATCCACGTAGTCTTGCCTACCATTTCAGTGCATAATCCAAGGCTTTACCTCATTCAAGGCACTGTTCTGCCCTGCCTTGAATGACCGCAATTGTGCTGTGGCATAATCAACCATTCTTTATTTGAAAAGTGGCATGCTATGGCCGATGAAAATCAGCAAGCATAGATGAATTTCAGTCTGGAAAAGCCAATCCCGAATCGATTGAAGGCAACTGGCAAGACTTCCATACTGGAAAACTGGCAACCTCTGCAAACCATGAACTAAAGTCATAGCTCAGAGCATAATGAGTTGATGTCATGATAGCGGTAAGATAGTGAAAGGATATGGCGAAAAAACTGATTAAAAGGTATTTGCCGGAACCAAAAACCATCAAGGAACATCGCCACCTGCGGTTTCTGGGTTCTGCATTATATGATGCAAACCTGTGGCAACTGAATCGCCGCTCCGCTGCTGCCGCATTTTTTGTCGGCATATTTGTTGCGTTTATTCCCATGCCTTTCCAAATGATTCTGGCGGCATGTCTGGCCATTGTTTTCCGATGCAATCTGCCTCTTTCTGTGGCACTGGTCTGGATAACCAACCCATTGACCATGCCTGCCATATTCTATTTTACATACAAAATTGGCTGTTTTATCCTTCAGACACCGGTAAGTGAAGCTTCCTTTGAACTCACCGTACAAGGTCTGGGTGCCGGACTTGCCCGTGTGTGGAAGCCTCTTTATCTGGGATCGCTGGTATCAGGCGTTGTGCTCGGCTTTATCAGTTACCTGCTGATTCGGGCGGCCTGGCGCTGGAATGTTGTCATCCACTGGCGCCAGAGAAACAAACGTCGCTCCCGACCCGGTCCTTTCAACTAACCGCTATTCAAAAGTCTCTAGAGATAACAGCCCCATGCAAAGAAGTTTTCAAAAACGCCAGCCAAAACTGGAAGGTCGTGGTCTGCTTGAAGCTATCAGCACCGATGGCCCTCACAGCGACTGGCTGGGGATGCCGGATTACTATATCCATACCCTGACGGTTGCTGGTGAGGATTACAAATACCTGGCGGCCGACAAGCAACTGGATGTCAATGTTGGTGATACGGTGGTCTTCAGATATCAGGAAGTCGGCAAGACTGAAAACAAGGAAAAGCGCATTGATAAGCGCTCCCTTGGTCTCTACATTGACCCAAGCCAATACCTTCAGGAAACGCCCTGAAGCCTGCCTGCCGGGCCGTCTGACCGGGTAAACCCTGTGTCCGGACGGCTGGTAACTGCCAGCAAAATCACTCTGAATTGGAATATCACCTCTGGTGCATCAAGCCGCTGCTTTCCAGACTAAAAACCACTTTTGAATGGTTGACTGAAACCAATTTCAGCAACATGCGGAACTATATGACTCAAAAAGCAGACTAAGTGTTTATTGACGATGTTTTATGAGTACCTGACAGCAGCAAATCCCTGACAATATACAATTTCGAAATATCAATTTTAAAAAATAAAATTCATAACATTTAAATCAATCTGTGGTTGACCAGATCTCCGGTAAAAGTGACCATTAACCATGTTATTTAATAGAAAACACACAGGCAGCCATAAGCAAAAGCATACAGGCCCTCGTTATATTAAGTTGATTGTCGGGCTCGCCATTGCCATTGCCGTTTTAGCCACAAAAATGGCCTACTGTGACATTGAGCATCCGCAAAACAATAGCCTGAGATATTCTGTCGCCAAGCGTGCAGTCCCCATATTAACCGAGACGCTGTTTTCAATTGAGAGGCTTCATGAACAATCACCGATGCTGTCATGGGTGTTTAAAAGCAGTCTGCTACAGGCATTTCAGGCAGCATCTCGAATCAACAATTTGTATATCATCTCTTACCGGGATATCAAGGCACTTAACGATTATGCCAAAACCACTAAACACGGTTATTACGAGTTATCCTTCAAAGGCAAAAGAATTTATTTCATCGCTAATGCAGATATCGCCAATCAGATCATCGCTCTTGAAGGACAAGAGCACAACGTTCATACCCACAGAAGACTGTTGAGTGCACAAAACTGGTTTCTGCTGGAAAACAATCCTGTAGCTGCAAGGGATATGCATCACCATAGCTATGGAAGCAAGCAGGCAGCACTCTTTCAGCAGGCGTTTGAAAGGCTGCAACAGCTGCCCGATACTTCTGTGTTATTAACAAACCAGCAAACCTCGGACTTCGTATATGGCGAGAAAGCTGCCGATCTGATCAGCAATCTGCTAACCCAGATATATTTTCAAATACTGTTTTCCAATGTCTCTCCACAATACCCCGTTAACAGAAACATTCAGCAGCAGGTTAATCAACATTATTACCCGATAAAGCGGCTTTACGACCAGCTTGAAGTGCATACCGGAAAATACGATTTAAAAGCCAATCATTTCATTCATGGCAACAGCTCATTTGTAAAAGATCACCCGTACACCAATATTCAAACATTAGAACAGTTTTACAAAGTGCTCTGTTATTTATATGACGAGCCCCTGATGCCGAGCATTCACTCTGGCAACCACCAGTCCACCAGAGAAACTGTGGCAACAAGAACAGTCGAGCTATTAAGAAAAAATAATGCAGCCGTGCTACCCGTATTTGCCCCCTCCCTGACTCTGGACCTTGAAGAGGTGTCACCAGAGGAAGCCATCAACATTATTTTCAATTTATTATCCTGGATTGATAATTCATTGAACATCAGCAATACAGCGACAAATTTTGTTATTCACATCGCTGAACATCATCAAAACCAGCACCTTATTGATATGCATCAGCTATTTGCTGATGAAGTCCACAACCTGCGCGCCCTGGCAACGCTGTTTCCCAGAAAAGTGAACCGCCCCTTCCGGGTAACAACCAGATCAGAAACAGAAAGCCACCAGATACATTTTCAACCGGATGATATGATACTGATAACCAACGCCATCAAAGGGCACGCCTTTGGCTATGAGCCCAGAAAATGCCCATCAAAGCCCTACAGTGTTTATATTCTTCCTGAGTTTCTCCAGTATTTTTTTGCGAATTATCACGCCCGATATGCTGCCCGCTCAAAACTGATTCCAAACAGTACAAGCTGGTTCTGGAATAAACTGGATGTTGCTCCATTAGTTCTGGAACCAGCGTTTAATGTAACTGAGCAGTAATTTATCAGGCTGTCTCAGTTACTATCCATGCAAACTAACCTGAGCCAGATCCATTAACTCACGATTGGCAACGGCAAACATGGCCAGGTCGGCCTGTGGCGCACTGCGTATTTCGGCCAGCATGCTCTGCCAGCGGGCTACCAGGGCATGGTTATCCATAATCCATTTATCGATGGTTTGCTCAATGGGTACGCCATCCTGCGCCATGGTGATGAGCCCTTCGGATAATTTACGCTGTTGCCAGCTCAACTCGTCCCTGGCGCTGTCCCGTGCCAGAGACTGCCAGTGATTAGTCACTTCCAGTTGCGACAGGGCATTACCATACCAGTTCAGCTCCAGGCGAGAACCTATGGTAAAGAAAGTCCTGATGGCCACCTCCAGGGGAACCCCGGTTTCGTCGGCTACCCTGATCACGGGCAACACACTCAACAGATAACGCTGCCCGGCAACCACCAGAGCCAGCGCCTGTGGAACGCCTTGTGCAACCATACTGTCAACGGCCTTGTCCAACTCTGCCTTTTCTTCTTCACCGAGGGATTCGGTAAAACAGGAGAGGAATTTCTCCACCCTGGGCCCATAATGTTCAACACACTCGGCCGGTATCAGGTCCTGACGCTTCAGGCGGATAAACCAGCGGGTAGTCCGCCTCGCCAGCTTGATCAATGCGCCCATCATCCGGTACTGCAATGCACTGGAAACCTTATGATCCAATTGCTCAATCATCATCCAGTAACGGGAAACATTAAACACATCACGACTGGCACTGAAGGCACGGGCGATCTCGGCCGATGACGCACCCGTGGTCATTTGCAGCCGATAAACAAAGGTAATCCCCATCATATCAATCAGATGATTGGCAATCTGGGTAGAGATAATCTCCTTGCGCAGACGATGTTTTCTGATCTCCTCCGGAAAGCGGTCCACCAGAATCCGGGGAAAGGCACTGTATAATTCCCGGGTAAGATATCGATCATCAATCACTGTCGAGTTCAGTAACGCTTCTTTCAGGTCAGCTTTACTGTATGAAATCAACAGGGACAATTCCGGCCGGGTTAACCCCTGCCCATTAGCGGCCCGTTCGGCCATCGCTTCATTATCTGGCAAAAACTCAATGGTTCTGTCCAGCTTACCCTGCTCCTCAAGGTGCTGCATAAAACGACGATACTCGCCCATTCTTGAGGCAACGTCCGATTCAACCACAGAAATCGCCTGGGTCTGACGGTAGTTATTGGTCAATACCAGGGCGGCCACTTCATCGGTCATGCTTTCCAGCAGCTGGTTTCGCTGTTTAATGGTCATATCGCCATTGGCGACCATATCATTCAGCAGAATCTTGATATTGACCTCGTGATCAGAACAGTCAACGCCACCGGAATTATCGATAAAGTCGGTATTCAAGCCACCGCCCTGCAGCGCATATTCCATACGCCCCAGTTGACTCAGCCCAAGATTCCCCCCTTCCCCGACCACACTGGCCTGAACTTCACAACCATTAATTCTCAGTGGATCATTGGCCTTATCCCCCACGTCGCTGTGGGTTTCGTTCATTGACTTGATGTAGGTACCGATACCGCCATTCCATAACAGATCAACCGGGGCCCGTAACATACAGCGAATCAACTCATTGGGTGGCAGATGACTGGCGGTAATACCAAAGCGTTCCTTCATTTCAGGACTGATGGCGATTGACTTTGCCTGGCGGGAAAAAACGCCCCCGCCCTTAGAAATAAGACTGGTGTCGTAGTCTGCCCAGCTGGAACGAGGCAAATCAAACAGACGACGGCGCTCGGCAAAACTCTGATAAACATCCGGATTGGGATCAACAAAAATATGCAGATGATTGAATGCACCAATTAAAGCAATGGTTTCGGAGCACAACATACCATTGCCAAAAACATCTCCGCCCATATCGCCAATACCAATGGTAGAGATCACATCCTGCTGGACATGTATCCCTTTTTCCCGGAAGTGTCTCTGCACCGAAACCCAGGCACCTCTGGCGGTAATCCCCATCTTCTTGTGGTCATAACCCACACTGCCCCCGGAAGCAAAGGCATCCCCCAGCCAGAAGTTGTAATCCTGTGCAATGCCGTTGGCGATATCGGAAAACGTTGCCGTGCCTTTATCCGCGGCCACCACCAGATAACTGTCACTGTCGTCATACATCACCACGCCATCCGGATGAACCACGTCACCTTCCACCAGGTTATCGGTGATATCCAACAGTCCTCTGATAAAGGTTTTATAACAGCGAATCCCCTCTGCCATTATCGCTTCCCGGCTGCCATCAACCGGTAACTGTTTGGGCACAAAACCGCCTTTGGCACCAACGGGGACAATAAGCGCATTTTTCACCTGCTGGGCCTTGACCAGTCCAAGAATTTCCGTTCTGAAATCTTCCACCCGGTCAGACCAGCGCAAACCGCCTCGGGCCACTTTGCCCCCTCTCAGGTGAACACCTTCGACAATGGGCGAGTAGACAAAAATTTCATACAGTGGCACCGGTTTGGGAATGTCCGGTATCTCCCTTGCCGCCATTTTCAGGGAGATATACCACTTGGCACTGCCTTCGTCATCCTGCTGATAAAAGTTGGTTCGCTGTGTTGCCTTGATCACATCCTGATAACACCGGATAAGCTTGTCTTCACTCAACACTTCCACCTGATCAAGCCCATGGAGAATTTGCTGCTGAATATGCTGCTGGCGAGCAAGCCGCTGGGTTATGGACAGCTTCAGCATGGGGTTGAAGCGAACCTCAAACAACGCCACCAACAACCGGGCAATCTCAATGTTATTGCACAACGTTTCGGCAATATAAGTCTGACTGAAACCGACACGAATCTGCTTCATATAACGGGCATAAGCCCGCAGCATGGCAACCTGCCGCCAACTCAGGCCAGCAGATAATACCAGCCGGTTGAACCGGTCATTTTCCGCCTCCCCGAACCAGATTTTTTCAAACGCTTCCCGGAAGGTAGGACCCACTTTTTGCAGATCAATGGTAATTCGTGAATCGAAACTTAATTGAAAGTCATGAATCCAGATGGTCTCACCGGAAGCGGTGTTAATCAGATAGGGATACTCACCGAGCACTCTCAGCCCCAGGTTTTCAATAATTGGAATCTGGTCAGCTAACGGCAGGGGCTCGATAAAATGGTACAGTTTCAGGTGAACCAGCCCGGCGGCATCGTCCAGTGACTGGTAAAATCCCATGGCCAGCGGCCGGTCATTGTCCATTTTTTCGAAATGGCGAATATCCGTCACCGCAGACTGAGGCTTGAACGCTTCCTGATAGGCGGCACTGAACCCATCGGAGAACCTTGCCAGCAGTTTATTCCCTCGCACCTCCCCAAAGGTTTCCAGCACCTCTGTCCTGAGGTCATCATTCCAGGATGATCCCGCAAGCATAATCTCCCGGGTAATCACATCCAGATTGTAATCAATCCGCCCTTTCAACTTGAACACAAAATGAACCCTGGCCAGGATCGACTCGGAAAAATAGGTGGTAAACTCGCTGTCTTCTGCCTCCAGCCGGTGACAGAGAATGTTTTCCACCCGCCGACGGAAGCGGGTACTGTAGATATCCCTTGGCACATAGACCAGCGCTGAACAGAATGGCCCGTAGGGATCCTGGCGGATAAAGACTTTTATCTGTTTCCGCTCCTGCATTCGCAGGATTGACATGGCGGTCTGAAAAAGTTCGTCCTGACTGGTCTGAAACAGTTCATCCCTGGGGAAAATCTCCAGTATCTGCACCAGGTCTTTGCCATGATGGCTTTTGGGGTCCAGACCAGAGCGTTGCAGGATTGCCGACACCTTATTACGGATATAGGGAATGGCGTAGGGCGTCTTGCGATACACCGGAGAGGTGTAGAGACCAACAATACGCGCCTCACCCACAATGCGCCCCTGCTCATCAAAGCGTCGCACAGTAATAAAGTCAGGATAGGCTGGCCGGTGAACACTGGAACGGACAGAAGCTTTGGAGAACGAGAGCCGTTCGGTCAGCTCAAACAGATCATGTTCAATAAAGGGTTCCAGTGACAGCTGACCGGGCTGACCTTCATTGACAGGTTTCAACAACCCAAACAGTGACTCCGACGGTCTTCTCAGACGACGACTGCCTTCATGTTCTGTGACAATCAGTTCTTCGTAACCCAGGAAGGTGAAATTATCATCCAGCAGCCATTCCAGAAAGGCCTGAACCTCATCGTCTTTTTTCAGCAAGCCTCCCGGCATAGCCCCCGGCTCTCCGGCCATAGCCGCCAGCCTTTTCACCCGTCCGGTCATTTCACCGAAGTCATCGACAACACGACTGACATCTCTCAGCACCGCATTTAATTGGCTTTCCAGCTGGTCCAGTTGACTCTGGTCTTCACAACGGTCGATTTCGAGATAAACAAAGGCCTCCTGGCAAACAAATTCACCCTCACCCCGTTCATCCCCAAACTGCAGGGTCATGTCTGCGGCACGCCGGGAATAGAAGACGCCATTGCGCAATAAATGAATGGTCGAGCCATAATCGTTCAGCTTCATCCTGAGCGAGTCCACCACAAAAGGCATATCCCGATGGAGGATTCGGATGACGGTATGGGTTGAGTGCCAGCCGTGCATGTTATATTCCGGATTGATCACCTCAATGCGCGGCTGGCCCGGATTATGGTATTGAATAAACTTCCAGAATGAATGAGTAGCGCCCAGCAGTTCCTGCCAGTTGCCGGATACCAGATCCTCATGGGTATCCAGTGAGTAATACCGGTAGACAAACTCATGAAAGCTATCCAGCTGCTCTACCGGAATATGGGCAGCCAGATCACTGATCAGTTTATCCAGAGTTTCTTCACGCTCCTGACTATTTAACTGCCCCATCCCTGGCCTCTCCATTTTGAATAGATATCTGTTTTAAAATCCATGTACTAGACCATCGGCCCTGGCAAACCTATATTGAAGGGCACTGTCGAAAATAAGGTCTTTAGTTAGTTAACCGTAAAGCATTCGACAAGACAAAGGGGTGGGGCTTATCAATAGCGCAAATGACTTGTAGAATTTCCAGACTGAAAAGTGGTGCCATGCACTCTTTTTAAAGACGCAGACAGATTGCCAGGTTGAAAAAATGTCATCAAGCCACTGTTTTACCCAATTCAGTCAGCTGAAAAACTACCTTTCCAGCACCATCATTGGCCAGGAGCATCTGGTTAACCGCCTGTTAATCACCCTGCTGGCTGACGGACACCTGCTGGTTGAAGGTGCGCCCGGCCTGGCCAAGACCAGGGCGGTTAAAGCACTGTCCGATGGCCTGGATGCCGACTTTCACAGAATCCAGTTTACCCCTGACCTGCTGCCTGCCGATGTCACCGGCACCGACATCTATCTGCCGGAAGATGGCAGCTTCCGGTTTCAGCCCGGCCCGATTTTTCACAACCTGATTCTGGCGGACGAGATCAACCGCGCACCGGCCAAAGTTCAGTCTTCATTATTGGAAGCCATGGCCGAGCGGCAGGTCAGTGTTGGCCAGAAAACCTACCCATTGCCTGAGGTCTTTATGGTGATGGCCACCCAGAACCCCATTGAGCAGGAAGGCACTTACCCATTGCCGGAAGCCCAGCTGGATCGCTTTATCATGCATGTCCGGGTGGGCTATCCCGATGTGGCAGCAGAGCGGGCGATTCTGAAACTGGCCAGGGGAGAAGCCATGCAGACACCGGTTGAGCGCCCCCAATCCCCGCTTACCCAGGAAGAAATTCTGCAGGCCCGCCAGGCAGTGCTGACCGTGCACATGGAACCATCGGTTGAGGAATACATTGTCCAGTTAATTAATGCCAGCCGCCACCCGGAACGTTACAGCGATCAACTCTCAGGATGGCTGGATTACGGTGCCAGCCCCAGGGGTACCATTGCTCTTGATCGCTGCGCCCGCGCTTATGCCTGGCTGGATGGCCGTGATTATGTCACCCCTGATGATGTCCAGTCGATCGCCCACGACGTGCTGCGCCATCGCCTGCTGCTGACCTTTGAAGCAGAAGCCGAGGGTAAGGATGCAGACCAGATCATCAACCAGCTATTAGACATCGTTCCCATCGCCTGAACTGATTCACACATGCATATAAAGGGCTATCAGAGACAAGCCATGAGTGGAGCCTACTGTACATTACAGAGCCTGGTTAATCTGCGGTTGTCGGCCAGGGACCTGCCTTTGTTTCGCCAGGGACGCAGCCAGCGGCAGATGCTGGGTAACTCCCGCTCCCCGTTCAAGGGCCGTGGTATCGACTTTGAAGAAGTCAGGGCCTATCAGTTCGGGGATGATATCCGTTCCATCGACTGGCGGGTCACGGCCCGGAGAATGAAGCCGCACACCAAAGTATTTCAGGAAGAGCGGGAGCGGCCGGTGATGATTTTGCTCGACCAGAGCCATGCCATGTTCTTTGGCAGTCAATTGAACTTCAAATCCGTCACTGCGGCGGAAATCTCCGCCCTGATTGCCTGGGCCACCCTTAACCATGGTGACCGGATTGGCGGTGTTATTTTCAATGAACATGAGCTGAATGAAACACGACCAAAGCGTTCCAGAAAAACGCTGATGCACTGGCTTAATCAGATGGAACGGATGAACCGAAAACTCCGCCTTGCCTCCATAGCCAGTATGGATGCAGAACATGGGCTGGCCAGAACCCTCAGGCACACCCGGCGAGTGGCACACCCCGGCACCCAGATATTTCTGATCAGCGATTTCAGTCATGTTAATAAAGAGTCCGAACAGCATCTGGCTCAGCTGGCCCGGCACAATGAACTGATGGCGATTAAAGTGAACGACCCTCTGGAACAGCATCTGCCAGCTCCGGATCAATACCGGATAACCGATGGCATGCACAACCTGTCAGTGAACACCGGCCACCCTCAGCTGCGCCAGCAGTTCCATCAGCAGTATCTGGTGCACCATGAACAGCTGAAGCAGATGCTGGCACGGTATCGTATCCCGCTGCTGGAGATTAATTGCGCCACACCCTCCGCGCAGCAGTTGTTGGGGCTGTATGGTGTCAGGACGAACAACAGGGAGCTGGCTCAGTGAAGAGATATTTGGTGGTTAACGCCTGTTTTGAGCTTACGGCACCTCAGGGGACTTAGTTATGGACCTGCAAAATCCTCTGGACCAACTCCGGCCGAACCATCTCCCGGACCCTGTTGGATTATGGCCACCCGCCATTGGCTGGTGGCTTCTGGCGTTGATTGGTATTGCCCTGATGGTTCTGGTCACCGTCTATGGCTGGCGTCGCTGGCAGAAAAACCGTTATCGCTCAGAGGCACTGCTGCAAGCCAGGAAAATTCACGCTGACTATCAGGTTCATCAGTCGCTGCACAGACTGGCCAATGAATCCAATGAACTGTTAAAACGGGTAGCCCTGCACGCGTTTCCTGCAAACAAGGTTGCCGGGCTGAGCGGGGCTTCCTGGTGCCAGTTTCTGGCGGATACCGGCGACATGCCCGACTTCCTCAACCACAGCGCCTTCAATAACCACCGCTATAACCCGCAGATAGCGCTAACGCCAACCCACGGCACTCCTGACGAGATGCCAGCAAACGTGTATAAACTCACCCGGCAATGGATAAAGAAACACCATGCTTGAGCTTGAATGGCCCTGGATACTGATTGCCCTGCCCTTACCTCTGCTGGTTTATCGATGGGTCAAACCAGCCAGCAGCAATAATGATGCCGCGCTGTATACCCCTTTTTATGGCAAGCTGTCGTCCATAGTGGGGGAGCAACGGGCAGAACAGGAAACGCCTTCTGGCAAACGAATCATTCTACCCGGTGTGATTTGGCTACTGCTGCTTGTTGCTGCCAGCAAACCGGTCTGGCTGGGAGACCCCGTTGAGATACAAGACAGTGGTCGTGACCTGATGATGGCCGTTGATCTCTCAGGCAGCATGGAGATCAAAGATATGGTGCTCAATGGCCGTCAGGTTGATCGGCTGAGCGCCACCAAAGCGGTGATGAATGACTTTATCCAGCGACGTCGTGGCGACCGGCTTGGACTTATCCTGTTTGGTACCCAGGCCTATCTGCAAACTCCGCTGACCTTTGACCGGGAAACGGTCAGAACACTGATGAATGAGTCGGCTATCGGGATGGCGGGCAACAAGACAGCGATCGGAGATGCCCTGGGTCTTACCGTTAAACATCTTCGTAAGCGCCCTGAAGACAGTCGGGTGCTTATCTTGCTGACCGATGGTGCCAATACTGCCGGAGAGATCTCGCCACTGCAGGCTGCCCAGATTGCCCGGGAAGAAGGCATCAAAATCTACGCCATTGGCCTCGGGGCTGAAGAGATGGTGGAGCGCAGTTTCTTTGGCTCCCGCCGGGTTAATCCATCGGCGGACCTGGACGAGCAAACCTTACAGGAAATGGCAGAACTGACAGGCGGTCAGTATTTCCGGGCCCGCAACATTGATGAACTGAATAAGATTTATGCGCTGCTGGATCAGCTTGAACCTGTCGTTCAGGAAGAAGAGGTGTTTCGCCCCAGCAAGAACCTGTTTTTCTGGCCACTGGGGCTGGCGCTACTGCTAAGCCTGATCCCGGCAATGATAAGTATCAATTTCCCCAGCGCTCTTAACCACTGGAAAGCTGACAAAGGGAAGGCTCACCATGATTGAATTTTTCTCTTTGTTTATGGATCAATTCCATTTTCTCAGACCACTCTGGCTGCTGATGCTACTGCCCTGCATCACCCTGGTATTCCTGCTCTGGCGACAACATCGGGATCGGGGCAGCTGGTCTAAAGTCATTGCCCCTGCTCTCCTGCCCTGGTTATTGGAAGGAGAGCAGCAGAAACCGGCTCGCTGGCCGCTGATGCTGGTATGGACTGGCTGGGTAATCGCCTCTCTGGCCCTTGCCGGGCCTGCCTGGCAGAAGGAGCCGGTACCCGTCAGTAAACATCAACAGCCCTGGGTGGTTGCCGTTGATCTCTCCTATCACATGTACGCGGCGGATCTTTCCCCCAACCGCCTGACCCGGGTGCGTTTCAAGCTGCAGGATTTGTTCAACCAGCGCAGTGAAGGGCTCTCTGCCCTGGTCGCCTACGCTGGCTCTGCCCATACCGTAGCGCCACTGACAGACGATAGTCGTACATTAAACAACCTGACCAAAGCCCTTGGCCCTGACATTATGCCCGTACAGGGTAACGACCCTGTAGCAGCAGTGCGCCTGGCAAAACAGCTCCTGACTCAGGGCAGCAGTGAGTCCGGCGATATTTTGCTGGTTACCGGCTCCATGACCGCAGCACAGGCGGAGGAGATTTCCAGTCTGCTGCAGAACAGCGGTATCCGTTTATCCATTCTTGGTACCGGAACGGAACAGGGAGCACCGATTCCCTTGCCTGATGGCGGTTATCTGAAAAATCAACAGGGAGCCATTGTCGTCCCTCAACTGGAACAGTCCCGTCTGCAGTCACTGACTCGGGCCAATGGCGGTGGATACCAGACCATGACCGTTGCAGCTACCGACCTGCAAGCCCTCCTGCCAACAGGCAACATCAATCCACTATTCGGTGAACAGATATCAACTGAGCGTGAGTTTGATCAGTGGTATGACGCCGGTTACTGGCTGGTATGGCTGCTATTACCTGCTGCCCTGCTGGGCTTTCGCCAGGGTTGGTTAGTACTGCTCATGATCTCCCTGCTGCCGGTCCCCCGGGATGCCATGGCATTGAGCTGGAATGACCTTTGGCAGACACGGGATCAGCAGGGGCAAAAAGCGCTTCAGGAGGGGAATCCGGAGCTGGCAGCCAGCCTGTTCAATGATCCGGCCTGGAAAGCGGAAGCTTTATTCCGGAATCAGCAGTTTGAGGAATCTGCAACAACCCTGAACTCTCCTGATGATCAGACGATTGAGCCCATATCGGCTTACAACCGGGGCAATGCACTGGCCAGGGCAGGCAAACTTCAGGAAGCCATTGACGCTTATGACCAGGCAATATCCCAACAACCCGATATGGAGGATGCCAGGTTCAACCGTCATCTGGTTGAACAGTTATTGCAGCAGCAGTCCGATCAATCGCAGCAAAATCAGGGAAACGACAGTCAGCAAAATAGCACCCGACAAGAAAGTGGCCAGGGTGAAAATAGCCAGCAGCAGTCCCGGAGCGATAATAACCAATCCAGAAACAACAACCGGGATGACGCTGCTCCTGAAAATGACCAGACCGGTGAAAACACCAGCGCGCAGGAATCTTCAGCGCAACAGCGCCCACAGAACAACCCACCCGTTGATCAGAACCAGCAGCAAGATCAACAACAAGCCCAATCTGAACCGTCTGAAGATAAGGACAGCACCAGTCCATCGCAACAGTCTGCTCAGGCCGAAAAAAATAAAGTTGATGATAAAGCTCCGGAAACAACGGCCAGTGCTTCGGATGAAGGGGAAGATGAGCAGCCACTTTCTGCCGAACAGCAGGCTATTGAAAGCTGGTTGAGAACCATTCCGGATGACCCGGGTGGTTTATTACGCAGAAAGTTTCTGCATCAGCAAAAGTCTCAACAACTATCTCAACAACAGCAAAACAGAACGGAGGAGGCATCATGGTAAACCGAAAGTCATTTTATTTGATGTTGACCGCATTGATCAGTCTTTCGGTTTCCATGATAGCCAATGCCGCATTTACCGCCAGTGTTAACAGAACATCACTGGCCAGCCATGAAACCCTGGAACTCACCCTGCGCACGGATGAAAGTTCCAGTGACGCTCCAGACCTGAAACCCCTGGAGTGGAGTTTTGACATACTGGGCACCCGGCAACAGAACAAGACCAGTATCATTAACGGCAAAAGGGAGTTTACCCGCGACTGGGTGGTTACCCTGGCTCCGAAACAGCAGGGAACACTGGTGATTCCACCGATCCAACTGGGTGACCGGCAATCTGAAGCGGTTACCATCACCGTCCGCGATAACCGACCCGATGACGCAACAACGGATACCGGCCCAATCCTGATGAACGCCGAGGTCAGCAGTAACAGTATTTATGTCCAGCAGGAGCTGATCTTCACCCTGACCATTCTCTCCAGAGTCCAGCTGTATGATGATAACCGGCTGAGTGCCCTGGATATCAGTGATGCGTTGATTCAGCAGCTGGGGGAAACACGGAAACTGGATACCATTATTGAGGGTATCCGCTACCGGGGATTTGAGTTGAAGTACTCGATTCATCCCCAATCGGTGGGCGAAATAATCATACCATCACTGACCTTTACCGGGGTGGCGGCCGAGCCCCGGGATCCATTTGGCAGTTTCTTTTCCAGTGGTGGCAAACCCGTACTTGCCCGCTCCAGGGAGATACAAATTGAGGTAAAACCCAGACCTGAAAACTACCCTGCCAGTGACACCTGGTTACCCGCGCGAAAGATAACGATTCAGGAGCAATGGAGTCAGCCACCGGACAGTTTGCAGGTGGGGGATGCCATTACCCGAACCATCACCGTCAATGCCGACGGTCTCAGTGCCGCACAACTGCCACCTATTCTGATGACTCAACCAAAGGGAGTGAACAGCTACCCGGATAAATCCGGGACAGCAGACCGGGAAACGGCCAATGGCGTTCAAGGGCAGCGCACAGATTCCATAGCCATGATTCCAACCCGCCCCGGAAAAATCACGTTACCCGCGATTGAATACACCTGGTTTGATACAGCAAGTGGCGAGACTAAAACCTCCAGACTGCCTGCAACAGAGATAAAGGTATCCGCCAATCCAAACGCGAATGCCTTAACCGTGGCCTCCCCGACCACATTGCCAACAGACAAGCCTGCTGAATGTCCGGATCCTGCGAGAGTCAGCGATACGACACCGCTGGAGCCTGCCAGCATCTGGCAGACACCTGTCTTCTGGCAGTGGTTAACCGCTTTTTTTGCACTGTTATGGCTGGTGACCCTGGGGCTCTGGCGGTTCAAATCCAGTGCCGCAACAAAGTCAGATCAACCCATCATTAACATGGGTGGTCGTCATCAATCCGGGAAACACGCATCTGAAGCAGAAGCATTCCGGCAACTGGAAGCTGCCTGCCTGCAGAACGATGTTCGGTTGACGCTGAGTGAACTGAAAAACTGGTGTCGTATATATCTTAACAACAACCTTAACAACGAGAACCGGACTTCATTGACCGACTGTCTCAACCAGCTTGGCTCAGAGGAACTGAGCGATATCTGCAACCAACTGACCGCCAGTCTTTATCAAACTCAGGCAGGAGGGGCTGCCACAGCTGCTCAAGAAGAGCAGTTGACAGCATTGCTGGCAGTGTGCAAAAAGCTCAAAGGTACAAAGTCTGGTCGGAAAAAAGATCAGCAGCTCGGTGAGCTGTATCCCGAATAGATCCGCTTAACTTGCTGGGAGCATCCTCTCAGCAAATTCATTTTATGTCATTTTGCCCCTGGCCCAATACGTTCTGCCTAACCGTCTAACAATAAATTGCAATCAGGTATATTTAACAAAAGCCGTCACTCCCGCCTGACCAACTGAAACTGAAACTGAAACTGATCGCATTTAAAATGGAAAATTTTTCTATAATACAGTTTAAAAAAATCAGGATAAATTAATTAAGAGAACTTTTAGAATGCCATTGCCTCCTATGAACATTGATGAACGGGTACATTATCCAGAGCCAGAAGTTTCAGGATTGCCTGTCACTCCTCATGTCAAAAGCGGCTATGTACAAAACCCGGCTCCATTAAATTGCGAAGCATTGATGCCCTGTTGTCCTAATTCATATCCTTTTCAAACTACAGATATTTCTTCAAGGGGCATCCTTCCCGTTTCAACAGTTCCAGTTCAATTTCTGGCAACAACCCAAATGACCGGTCAGCCGGTTGCTGCCGTATATTGTGGAAATCAACCTGTCATTCCATTTCCGCAACAACAACCAATCAGTATGAACACACTGCCATTGGCAATAGAGCCAGACACTTACGATGCAACATTCCGTCCATTTCCCGGGCAGGATTTTGTGGCAGTAACTTCTGATCAAGTGTCAGGCTGGCCACCTTCTTGCCCGGTTGAGAGCCTTACGCATGATAAAGCGCTTCGCCAGGGATTTGAGAGCAAGACTGCTCAGCCTGAGGCAACCATGGTGAAAGCGGATAGACAAATAGCAATAACGACAAAGGTTAATCTGGATCCGGAAGCAAACGAGTTCGTGCCAAAAACACTGCAATGTTCTAAGGAACAGGTATCCCGGAGGGATGACAGACAACCGGCAAACGCTTTTGCCAGCAACAATGAAAAAGCATGCCCATCCCAACAGCTGCAGGCAGAGGATGAAGTACCAGTGGGAGCTATACCACTCCCGCAGGTTACAGGTACGAAATCTAATGAGGCCGGTGCTGAGTTAACGCCTTCATCAGCCCCGGATTACGCGAATAGTCCCGGGACATATTTTTCAGTCCAACAAGTCCTGCAACTCAGGCACCCCGGGGCTGCCAGAAAAACACCCTGGGCACTCAGGCTGCTTTACCTCGAATGCTTCGATTTTCATCAGAAAATGCGCACCGATAATAGCTTTGATAAACAGGGGAACAGGATAAAGCTTTCCAGGAGCGAGTTAAAAAAACAGCACAAGACACTACAAAACCAGCTGAGGGAAAATAACAGCACGGTAAAACTACCTCCGTTACATAAAATAAAAAAACTGCCATCGACTGATATACTTTTGGTCAGACCAACAACCCATGCAAATATTCACCCACTGAGCAGTCAATTAAACCATACTGCTGCTTCATTAGACCCGGATAAGTTTACTCAGAGGGAAAAAGTAAGAAACAGTCTGGCCGCGCATTTGGCATTTTATAAGTGTTCTGGCAAAGAGATGAACCAGCTGAAAGAAATGGCCAAAACCGAAGAGGTAAGAGGATACGTGGAAAAAATAGAAACAGATGATCTATGGAATCTGGATTTTACCAGCATGTACTACTACCCCTATTTTGACCAAAAGGTTTTTACACTCAAAGCCCCATTCATCAGGTCGGCAGAGACGATTTACTGCCATCCACGTTTGTCCAGTCAACCATTGTTACAATATGGAAAAAAACTTTTTGCTATCAGTGAAACACAGCAAGCCATTAATGAAAGCCATGATAAACAATCAGCGGACATTATCAATACCATCACGTCATTAGCAAAAACCCTGAGTATCAAGCTGAACCAGCAGGCGGATAACAATACACCTGCCAAGGTGCCAGAAACTTTTTCCAGGCAGTGCATTCAGTGGCATATACAATTTACCTCTGATCTTGTTTACAAAATGATTAAATTGGGTGAGGAAAATACACAGGAAATTGGAGATGCTACTGCCTACTCAATGGATGCTCTTCTTGTGAGTATTAACACACTGTCTGACTATTCTTCAATATTTACCGAAGAGTTCATAATGCTTACTGAATCACTGTGCCTCTTGCTGCAAAGTCGCCCGCTTCAGCATTTACTGGTGCAACAGGTAGCACAAGTACCCGGCAACGTTAAAAGCGCTTGGCTTAAATCTATAGAACAACTGGAAAGTACGACCCTGATGATTCTGGTAAAATCATTGCAGCACCCGGGGCTGTTAAACACCACCATGTGCCTCCTTAAAACGCTATCTGACCATGAAATATTTCGAACGGGACAAGCTGGCAATAACAAAATATCCATGATTCGATTAGCCAGAGTAGCAACAGAGATTACTAATAGTTTATTAACAACACTGACTAATAATTTCCTGGATGACCTTTCGACACATAATCAATTTATACAACAACTGAACAGTTGCTGCTCGATACTCAATCAAGTGCATCAAAAAGTCATTCAGAAATCCAACCTTGTTCACACTGAGTCACAAAATCTGGAAGCTTGTATAAAGACTCTCCATGAAGCGTGTAAAATTCGACTCACTGAAATTGACAGGGTACGTCAGGATTATCTTAATGAATTTGAGAGTGAGAAAAAAAGCAATCATGACATATTACGAGAAAATATGAAAAAAAGGGAGCGGGCAAAACAGAAACAGGAAATAAGAAACAAAAGAAAACAGCAGCTTCAACAGGAGATTACCAGAGTAAAATCTGAGCCACAGGAGAAAGAACAACCGGAATCAGATCATGCAAAGCTGGTTAATAGCATGAGTAAGCGACTGCAACTGTTTAATAAAAATCTTGAGTACGGTGAAAACTATGTTAACGAACTGACGACAGTCGATTCTGTATTTCCTGAAATACAGCAATCCCCCGTATTGGCTGTCTGGGTTTATGGTGATCTTGCCTACAACCTATGCAATAAGTGTACGGATAAATTTAACCGGGCCACACTTTTTGTCGAGAAGTTCGACAAAATGAGAGCCTTCTGTGATGATGCTCTTAAGGAAGCTGCTCAACATCCATGGCAGTATGACGCCCAGTGGCTATATGATAGAAATCCAAATCAGCCAATCAGCATCAGCAGCATCAATTTCCTTACGCGGTTATCTGATCCAGAGCAGATTCAGGTCCTGATCAAACGTGCATTCACCAGCGCTTCCCTGTATCAGTCAGCCCTTGATCGAGGCAGAGATGCCGCCCATCAACTGACTCAGGATATGATGGTCGGCCTGGCAAGTGAGGAAAATGATCTGCAAATGTATCACCTGCAGCAAAGGGTAGCGTTTATCATTGAAGAAATGAACGATGTAAAGCAGTACCTGAAAGACCTGCAACCGGTGCCTGACATATCTCATCTTTTAGCTACAAGAAAGCAGCTTTTTAAAACACTTAAAACAAAAGAGGTTACCAGTGTGCCAGACGTCGGTAAAGCAGATCAGGGCAAAGAAGCAAAGGACGCCGTTTATAAAGCACTGCTGGAGAAATCAAAAAGGGAGTGGAAAGTTGACAGCTCAGTTTGTGATATGCGCAATTCTGCCGAACAGCAGCTTGAGCAAGTCATTAAAGGTTTTACAGAACTTAAAACACAGCTGGGAGTCGTACAATAGTCTTTTTCAACTAACCAATATCCGGATTAATAGCCTTAGCCAATCTTTATAATTGGCTGACGTAAATATCAAATGGGCTGTATCAGAGTTGAACTTTCATAATGAAGGAGTGGTCTCAGGGTGTAATTCAATAGTTCAGTAATGTAATGTACAGGTTTAGCCCGGACTCAACTGTCTTTTATGGATCTCCTTGTTTACAGGAGTTGCAAAAAAATCCCTTGCTATTACTGGCGGAGGTTTCAAGCTCACAACTCAGCGGGTTCGGTTATCCTGTACAGATACTTAGGCAGTCCCATTCTGGATATTTAAAACAACAATTACCGAATCAGGATACACCCGGTTCTTCACGTGCTCTGAGTATTTTTTCAACGTTCCATTTACCTCCCTCTGTACATTCAACAGTTACTTTTTCCCAGCCACCACCACGCTCCATTGCGGCAGTCAGTCCGTTGATCAGGTACACTCAACAGCAGGCTCCTGCCAACACTGTTGAGTTTAAAGCAACTGAATCTTCCGGTTACGGCGAACTTCTGCCCCCCACTCCTGATCTGCCCCAGGCACTTAAGACACTGAAAGAGGTGAGTGAGTCCGATAAACGCAACGCGACCAGAGCCAGATATGCTGCATCCGAAAAAGGCAGGAAGGCCATAGCCAGGGCCAAAGCTAAATATCAGGCATCCAATAAAGGCAAAGAGATCATGGCCAGGGCCAGGGCTAAATACATGGCATCCGATAAAGGCAAAGAGACCATAGCCAAATACACCGCATCTGATAAACGCAAGACGTCAAGGGCCAAATATGCTGCATCCGAAAAAGGCAGGAAGGCCATAGCCAGGGCCAGGGCTAAATACATGGCATCCGATAAATGCAAAGAGGCCAGCGCCAGAAGGTGGGCCAAATTCGCTGCATCTGATAAAGGTAAGGCAGACCAGCCCATAAGGTATACAAGGACAACAACCTATCGATTGGCTATAAAACAAGGCTTGAGTGAAGAGTTGGCGAGGGAAAAAGCAGAGCTGGCAGCTGAGGCAAAAAAAGCAGAATTAACATCAGTCCCCCCCACTTTTCAGTCAACAGACTGAAGGAGCATTACCAATCCGGAAGCAAAGTGCATCTGATGTAACGCCCTGTTCGTTATGTGAGTTTATTTACTCAACCAAATCTGTGAGATGGTTGGATTGGAATGCAGGCATGTTTCCCTAACCTTCAATTGCACATCAGAATTGGTGGCAAATGCTGAAAGCACCATAGATCGGACGATATTGTTTGAAATCACCTCAGCCTGTGAATCATAATCATTGTATAAATCCACTTTTACCAAATCGCTTCGGCAACCATACGGACCAATAGTACGGTCAACTTTGAAGTAAAAAGTTCTGCTTCCCTGGGCATGGGCACCAACACTGATTATCTTCAATCCGGTTTCCGTACCGGCCACAACAGTCGTTGATATAATTGATAACAATAGTCCAAGTATGCTAATGAATATGCGCATTTTTTTCCCCTTTTCAGTCAACCTTCCGGCCGCTATTCAGTACCTGTGTAGTTGTCCCCATGATTTTACGTCCGAGTAAAATAGAAGGTCTGTATGGATGCAGTACCGCAGACAAGCCTGAAGGGTTATAGTCATCATCCGCAGGTTTCTGGTGACCTGTGCCTCCGGCATCGCCACAACTGTGATAACAGCAGGGGGTATGTATCCATACGTGGCTGTTGCCATCTCCTGCCACGATTGCCACGATTGCCAGGACAGTTACCGCAGCGACAGCTACACCGGAGAAGATCAATTCAGATCCATGTCTTGGCAGCTCATAGTACAGGCGTGAAATACAGTTGAAAGTCTCTCGGGCGGGTTTGATGGTATATTCCAGCAGGCTTTTGTGTGGTTTTCCACGGATCGCATCTGTGGCCATTTTCCCAATACCATAGACAGCACCTCCGGTGGCAGCGAGCCCGGTAACAGCCACAGCGGTAACGTAATAGGCAGCAAAAACACCGCCATTTACCACCGTTGAGGCAATGCGAAATGGCATGACACAAGCCTTTGCAGCAGCTTTGCCGATACTTGACCATACGGAACGACGACCGCTTCCCTCCATGGCAGGAGCATGAAATTGGGTCTGACTGACATTAGTCGAAACTGGAGCAACACCTGGATAGCTCATAAAACCACCTCCCTGTTGATATAAAAATTAAGGTAATGCTTTATCAGACCCGGAATTTACCAGGGTATTCAGTTTGATTGACTAACAAGATGGTTAGGAATAGTGTCATTCAGCCTGATTAAAGTGCCTGAAAGTAAATGTAAAGCACCATAAGCACCAGTTGGCGACAAAAGAGACAACCAGCGCTGGGAATAACACACTCTGGAGAGTGATAGCCCGATTTGACTCTGGAAAAACCATCACCCTCGACAACAGAAAGGGCTGGTAACCTGATGCCATGCTTACCCGGCAGAAGAACCACATGGCTGAGGGCCAGAAACTTGGCCACATGTTTTCGGGTTTCAGCTGGCAAATCAAGGCTCCAGAAACCCGCATCTGAATATTCTCCCGACGCTTCAGCCTGAGCAATGCTTTGTTTCACCCGGTAAAGGCCTGCGTTATAAGCAGCAATGGTTAACATCCAGTCACTGGTTCTTTTATAGAGGTACTCAATATAGGTCAATGCGGCATCAGTGGCTTTTTCCAGGTCAGTTCTTTCATCACACTTTTTCGACACCTTAAGTCCGTAAGCCCTGGCTGTTCGGGGCATCAACTGCCACAGCCCCATCGCCCTTGCCGATGAACGTGCTTTGAGGTCAAGCTCGCTTTCAATCAGCGGTAGCAGGGCCAGCTCTGCCGGCAGACCTTTTTCCTGAATCTTCCTGTTCAAATAAAATTGATACACCAGGATTCGTTCGGACAGACGGTTAAAATAATATTGGGGAAATGCTTTCAGCTGCTCTTTGACCTTCGCATTGTGATAGTAGGCCATTAACCGAAAACCATGGCGTAACGACTGCCAGCCATCTTTTGGGTCATGAATGCAGACCGGCCGGTAGGGCTTATCCATTTGACGCTTTTCCGTCTCTGCCATGTCCCCCTGTCCATGGCATGGCACAGGAGAAAAGCCCATGAAGACAACAACAGCTGCCAACGCCAGAAAATACCAGCCCGTCCGACAACCCGCCAAAAGTGGCCCGTCTTTTACTGCACTTTTATTGCACAAGGGTGTCTCAGGCTGCTTTCCGGACTGAATAAAAACGGTAGTGCTAACAGCAGACTCCAAGCGACGGCTCCAAAGCAAACAATGGCGACGAAAAACTCTATAAATTGAAACTAGAGATTTAAACTGGGACAAAAAGACAAAGATCATAAAAATATAGCGTATTTTACACCGGAAATTCGAGGCATGCTGTTAAAGACCGACTGACAGAATCCCCCCAGACAACCTTTTATCCCCGGTAAATAGTTGGTCAAATGGAATTGAATCGTGATTCGTGGAATTGATATCTTCACGCTCCTGTAATAATTGATGGCTCTTTCTATCAACGCCTCAATTGATAGCTTAAGCAGACCAGCATAACGTCGCCCCATTAAATTCAGAGAGAATTGATTTTGTATAAACCGGTAATGATATACCGTAAGGTAATAATGTGATTTTTTTGAAAAATTATTGTTATTTGGTTCAACTGACGTAAAGGCTGTGCCATTATTGATAGGTTTTTTTTTACTTTCATCCTGATACAGGCAAGATCGTCCTGGCCAATACGGCATTTCTGGCCAAAAACAACGGAAACTGATATGAAGAAGGTTATTAAGATATCTGCTCTGGCAGCCGCTGTACTCTTGGCATCAGGCTGTCAGGAAAAGACCACCCAGGCTCCTGAAGTTGAGTTAAACACGGATGATCAGAAAGCCGCCTATGCCATTGGTGCCTCTGTTGGTAACTTTGCCAGTCAGACACTGAAGCAGCAGGATGAGCTTGGTGTTGTGCTTGACCGTGCGCTGGTTCAGCAGGGCTTGCTGGACGCCCTTGCCGATCAGGTCAAAATGAACGAGGAGGAGATGGGTGCAGCGCTTAGGGCTCATGAGCAGAAGATGAACACCGTCGTTCAGGAGAACGCTACCAAAAAGCGTGAGGAGACCCGTAAAACCGGTGCCAAATACCTGGAAGATAACGCCGTGAAAGAAGGAGTTTCCGTGACTGAGTCCGGTCTGCAATATGAAGTTATCAAGCAGGGAGACGGCCCAAAACCAACCGCAGCGGATACTGTTACCGTTCATTATACCGGTACGCTGACTGACGGCACTGTTTTCGACAGCAGCAAGCAGAGAGGCCAGCCAGCGACTTTCCCCCTGGCAAACGTGATCAAGGGCTGGACTGAGGGTGTTGCCCTGATGTCTGTTGGCTCTGAATATCGCCTGACGATTCCCGCTGAGCTGGCTTACGGCGACCAGGAAGTTGGTTCCATTCCAGCAGGCTCCGTGCTGGTATTTGAGGTTGAGCTGATCAGCATTGAAGGCAAAGAAGAAGCCGCCAGCGAATAAACCACGAAATAAATCCTCAGGCTGGGTACAATAACGGGCAGTACGACGACTGCCCGTTATTTTTGGTGAAATATGAACCTGATCTCTATTTTAGTACTTTTGTTCATCACCCTGTTTGTTGTGGTTAAGCTGACGGAGCGCCATGGCAAACCGCTGACTAATGAACAGCAGGGCAAGCTTGCCAAAATCGCCATGGTATTAATTTTTGTTATGTTAGTGGCAGCTCTGATCAAATCTCTGATGTGATCAAAATTGAAACAGCTCACCGATGATGACCATCAACAGCAATGCAGGGCTGACCCAGCGGATCAGGAGCTGCCAGGTTTTCAGGGATTTACCCTGCATTCCCAACTGTTCAATCAGCACTTTTCTTTCCATGATATAACCGCAAAAATAAAGTACCAGAAGCCCAACGGCTGGCAGCATAACCTGGGTAGCAAAGGCGGTATAAAGGTCAAACAACGTTTTACCATCAACAGCAACCTGCTTCCAGACACTGAAAGAGAGCCCGGGTATTAACCCGACCAGAAATATCATAACACCGGCTATGGTGGCTCCTGTTGCGCGGAAGCCTGAACACAGGCGACTCATCATCACCACCAGCGGCTCCGCCAGATTGACTGCCGATGTCCAAACCGCCATGACCAGAAGAAGAAAGAATAAGGGTAAAACCAGCGAGCCAAAGGGCATTTGAGCCAGGGCAACCGGCAGGGTGATAAACATCAGCCCGGGACCTTCCGCCACCGACAGCCCTTCACTGAATACCACGGCAAAGGTGGCAATACCGACCATCACCGCCACCAGCACATCAAGCAAGGCGACCACCAATACCGCCTTAACCACCGACTGCCTCTCCGGCATATAAGCCCCATAGGCCATCAGACAACAGGCACCAATGGCCAGGGTGAAAAAGGCATGGCCCATTGCCTCCAGCACCACACCGCCGCTGACCGCCTCAAACCGGAAAGCAAACAGGTAATCAAGGGCTGGCGCAAAACCACTGAACTGACTGGCATATATCAGTAGAACCACCAGAATCAGGTACATCAGGGGCATCAGCCAGTTATTCAGCTGTTCAATGCCTTTGGAAACGGCTCGACCACTGATGGCCACGGTCATAACAATAAACAGACCGTGGTATAAAACCACCTGCCAGGGTGATTCCAGCAGCTGTTGAAAATGTATCGAAGTCGCTTGAATGCTGTTGGCTGGAAGCCCCCCCGAGAGCGACTGGAAGAAAAAGTGCAGCACCCAGCCGGACACCACACTGTAGAATGAGAGAATCATTGTGGCCGCCAGCGCTCCCATCCAGGCCAGCTTACTCCAGTGCCTGGTATGGCCAGCACTCACCGCCAGCTGCCGCAGACTGCTGGCAGGTGAAGCCCGCCCTGCCCGGCCAACCACAATCTCGGCAACCATGACTGGCAACCCCAGTAACCCCACAAAAATAATATAAAGAAGGAAAAACAGGCTTCCTCCGTTTTCACCGGCTACATAAGGGAAACGCCAGATATTTCCCAAACCGATGGCAGCCCCGGCAATAGCGAAAATAAACGCGCGATTGGAAGTGATTCTGTTTTCAGGTGGCATGGACTGTCCATTTTCTACTGGTATGTACTGACCAACAGGTCATTATCAGCATAGACGCAAACGCATACTTATATCATCGGACGGGCTCGATTTCAGTGGATCAAATATTGATCCAGATCGATAACACTCCCCATGGATGCGTCTATGATGGATGCTAAGAGGTAAAGTTCAATGATCCAGGGGACGTTCCCAGAGGCATATATGAGCAGTAGCGAAGTTTTTCATCTCGGCCTGAGCCAGAAGGTTCTGAATGGTGCCACACTGGCCATTGTCCCTGGCGATCCGGAGCGGGTCGAACGTATTGCTGAACTGATGGATAACCCGATCAAGCTGGCCAGCCTCCGGGAGTTCACCTCATGGCGAGGGGAGCTGGAGGGTCAGTCTGTCGTGGTTTGTTCAACCGGTATCGGTGGACCCTCCACATCTATTGCCGTAGAAGAGCTGGCACAACTGGGCATCCGGACTTTTCTGAGAGTTGGCACCACAGGTGCCATCCAGCCCCATATCAATGTGGGTGATGTCATTATCACCACCGGTTCCGTCCGCCTGGACGGTGCCAGCCGACATTTTGCCCCCATCAGCTATCCTGCCGTTGCTGACTTTCAGTGTACCCGGGCACTGGTAGATACCGCTGAACAAGGCGGGCTTAACTTCTGGACAGGTATTACCGCCTCCAGCGACACCTTCTACCCCGGTCAGGAACGTTATGACACCTTCACCCAGCGGGTCAGAAAAGAGCTACAGGGCTCTATGGCAGAGTGGCAGTCGATGGGGGTGCTTAACTATGAAATGGAGTCCGCAACCCTTCTGACCATGTGTTCTGCCATGGGGCTTAAGGCCGGGTGCGTTGCCGGGGTCATTGTTAACCGTACCTGCAATGAAACGCCAGATACTGAAAAGCTGGCCAGTGTTGAGCCCAACGCGATTAACACCGTGATCGGAGCAGCCAGGAGGCTTCTGGGCAGCATTGGCTGAATATTAAACCAGGCCCCGGATGGGCATGGAAATAAGATTGGGAATGATACAACGTTCCGGTGAGACTCCTTTGATACAATCGTTACTAACACCTTTATCCAACGGTCCTGTGGATCGATCCGGAGATGCGCCTCCGACAGATCAACCACAGGCCAGCTGGAAGCGCTGGGCAGTGTGTATATTCCCAGCGGCTTCTACCATTGTGTCTGCAGCATTTACCTTGAGTGCGATCTCTTCAGGATGCTTCGTCGCAGCAGCAGTTTTTGGAGTGCTTACCGTCATGTCTACGGACTGTGCTATCAATGCCTGCTCACCAAACAATACCCTTTCTACCAATCCTTCTAAATTTTCCCGTGACATCGATAGACTGAGTGACATACTCAGCAGTTTATCTGAAAGCACCTCCAACATTGTGTACAATCAGGGGTACGAAGTTGTCGATGTCCCCGGCGATGGCAATTGTTTTTTCCATGCTGCCCTTGTGTCATGCGCGCAACGCCCCGGCCGGGATGCTCACAGCTTACGTCAACAGGTGTATGAAGAAGCAAAAGAATGGCTACAGGATTACGAAAACAATCATTCACGTTTCAATGAAGACGAAAGCTGGCGGGATTCTGATTCTGTGCCGGAAGAAGACCTTTACTTCTATTTAACGAATGATTTCGAGCACGATGGCATGACCGGTATGGACGCCATCAAATGTGATGGCAAATGGATGTATACAGTCATCGTCCCCCTGGTTGCCAGAGTGTTGCAAAAGCCAGTCATTACAGTAAATAACAAGGGCACCATTATGAGCGCTGTTGATGCTTATGGTTTCTACTTCCCCGTAACTGACGATCAGTTGAAAAACTTTGATTTAAATGGGATTGGCGACTTTGTATTACTTGAGAACACTGACAATAATCACTTCAGAGGCTGCCGAAAGCGCAACATCATGCCTGAAGATCAACACAGGAAGGTGTCCGAAGATACCATCCCCGAACCACCTGCCGGGGAGATTGCCTCACGTGCGCCCTTAGTTGCCAAGCCCGGGAAAACCCTGAAGCATATCGTTGGCAACCCCCCCCCAGACCTGGCTTAATGTCTGAACGAGAGCTTGTGTAGAAACATCACTCGCCAGCGGCAGGGTATAGACTCTCTCCTGCCGGGCAATGACCTGCTGATCCTGCCCTTCCAGGGACCAGGCCACGTTCATCTGTAACTGCCGGTTCACCAGCGCTATAGACTGAACATCAACAAATGCGACCACTTCCGGGCGTTTATTGCGGACCCAGGGGCCGGAGCTTATCCAAGTGCCAGAGTGAACCTGTTGACGCAGATTCTGCACCATAGCCTGTGTCAGCAGCTCTGGCAAGGGCTCCCCCCAGTGATCATTCGCAGAGGACTGTAAACGAACACCACCATCGCTCCAGGTAATTGTTTTCTTATCCAGCCAACCGGCAACACTCACCGGAAAAACCCCCAGTGTAGCGGTGTCCGGCAGCACAGTCTGCTCTTGTGAAACCGTTGCCGCCACCAGCGTATAATCATGATAGTTGGGGTTCCTGGCGGAACAGCCCGAGAGCAATATGATCAGGAAAAAAGCCTTTGCAGCAGCGTTCTGACCCATAACAAGGTTCAATATACGAAGGTAACGGCTCACCGTACGTCTCCTGACTGTCTACCAAAGATAATCGAATCGGGTTGGCGTTGCAGCAAGTCCGCCAGATCGTCCACCGCCCTGGAAGCACGACTGATGTCTTTTGAACTCTGCGTCAGCTGGTACATCAATGGTGAGTCAGGTGCCAGTGTCTCTTCCGCTGCGGACATGGTCTGCTGGAGTTGCAGCATGGTTTCATTCAACTGCTGCGTGGCGGCAGGCAGATGGGTTTTCAGCAATGCGGTCACTTCCCCGGAATCCTGTGACATGGCAGCAAATTCTTTGCGAATGCCCGCCATGCTTGAGGTCATCTCATCGGACATCGCTGCCATACTGACAAATGCCTTATCAACATTATCAATCAGTTTGTTCAGGCGATCATCTCCGGTCAGCCGGGACAGATTATCAAGAACTTCCGTTAAACTGCTGGCCATTTCCGCAATATTAATGCTCTCAAACCGCTCAATAAACTCTTCCAGGTTATTGGGCACCGTGGGAATCTGTGGATACTCGGTGGCCACAGGCTGCATTTCCGGCACAGAGTCAAAAAAATCCACCTCGATATACAGCATCCCGGTCAATACACTCTGCAGCCCAACCTGGGCACTGAGCCCCTGCTGCAGCAACTGTCCCAGCACATTTTGGTCACTGCTATCATGCTCACTGATGGCATCCGGGTACATATCAATGGTGACCACATTCAAGACCTTCTGATGATTGTGATACAACTTGGTCTTGATGGTGACCACTTCACCAATTTTCACACCGCGAAGAGTCACGGGAGCACCAACATTCAGGCCTTTGATCGAGCTGTCAAACAGGATCTGATAACGCTGGACAGCCTTCCTCGAAAAACCATCCGCATTAAGAAACAACACCAGGGCAAACGTCATGGTGATGATCAGGATGACAAAAAGGCCAACGGATACTGACAAGGATTTTCTATTCATAGGCTTCTCTCGGAAAAGCGAGCCTCACTGATTGATTCGTAGAGTCGCTTTTAAATTCCCCCATCCTTAACACTCACCTCTGGACAGAAACGCTCTGACCAGATCGTGTTTACTGTGGTTAAGCATATAGTCGGGAGACCCGGTATCCAGCTGGGTTTTGCTGTTGGCATCGAGGTAGACCCCATTACTGCCAATGGCAAAAATACTGGCCAGCTCATGGGTGACAATAACGACCGTGGCACCGGTGGAATCTCTTAATTGCAGAATCAGGTCATCCAGTCGTCTGGCACTGAGAGGGTCCAGTCCAGCCGAGGGTTCATCAAAAAACAGGATATCCGGGTCCAGGGCAATGGCCCTGGCCAGCCCTGCACGCTTACACATACCACCACTGATCCGGGATGGGTAAAAGTCTTCAAAACCGGCCAAACCCACCAGTGCCAGTTTATAACGCACCATATCCTGAATATCTTTACTAGACAGTGTCGTATACTGTGCCAGTGGCAGGGCAACATTCTCAGCCAGTGTCTTATCACTGAACAACGCGCCCCCCTGATAGGTAACGCCCCAGCGTTTACGCATCGCCAACTGTTGCTCCGGGGATGCGGCAAAGTAACTCTGCCCGCCAAACAGGATATCGCCCTCTGTCGGCTGGTAGAGCCCAATCATATGTTTCAGGAGCGTGCTTTTACCGCAGCCACTGCCCCCCATAATGACAAACACATCACCTTTGCTGATTTGAAAATGCAGGTTGGACTGAATCAGGTTGCTACCATACTTCATGGTCAAGCCACGGGCTTCAATCACCACCTCCTGACCTTCCTGCTGCAGTTGCCCCATGCTCAAATTCCCAGGTGATAAAAAAGGATATTCAGTCCAGCATCGGCCACCACCAGATAAATAATGGCGGTCACTACCGCGTTGGTCGTCGCCTGCCCTACCGCAGCGGAGGAACGACCACAAGCCAGGCCGGCACGACACCCGGCCATGGCAATCATCAGGGCAAACAGAAAGCTCTTGGCAACGCCGGTCATGATATCACCAAAAGAAATAGCATCCTGGAGCTGGTAAAGGAACATCAACCAGCTAATATCCATACTGGTAGCCACCAGCCCACCCCCGAGCATGCCCAGAATATTACTGTACAGACAGAGCAGAGGAATGGTCAGAATCAGGGCCAGGGTTCTGGGTAACACCAGATAATCCATGGGTTTTATGCCCAGAGTTGTCAATGCATCAATCTCTTCATTAACCTGCATGGTGCCCAGCTGGGCGGCATAGGCGGCACCGGTTCGACCGGACATAATCACCGCCGTCATCAATGCTCCCATCTCACGCACCATGCCAACCCCCACCAGATTGGCGACATACACCTCGGCACCAAACTGTCGGAGCTGGACCATACCCAGATAAGCAAGAATCATCCCGATCAGAACACTTTGCAGCGTGATAATCGGCAAGGCAGAAGGCCCGGATTGATGGCAAAAGCTGATAATATCGGACCAGCGGGCGGATCCTTTCCGGGACAACCAGCGGCACAGGGACAGTGCCAGTTCGCCAATAAACGCCAACAGCTCCATCGCCTCATCACCCAGGCGGGCAACCCGGTCGACCAGCCGATGCAACAGGGATGGGTTTCTATCCGGCAAGGCCTTATTGGGCGGTACGGTATTGGCAAGCCTGAACAGATCTTTTACGTCCTCAGGCAGGCCACTGAGATCAAGCTGGCAATGGGAAGGCTCCAGCATGCGCTGGCAGGCCAATAGCCAGGCCAGCAGTCTGGAGTCCCACGAGAAGTCATCACCGGTAATAAAGGCAACGGTTTTTAATTGATCATAATCCGGTAAAGCAGAAAGCTGATCCAGGGCTGGCAAAACACCACTAACCGTCCAGCTGCCCTGAAGAGTGATCACAACCTTTGGGTCAGACACTTTATCAAAGGTCAGTGTCGCCTGGTTCATGCTGGTTAATGCCTTGAAAAAATGGTCAATAATAACAGAAAAACACCACCAGCAGGCAAGCGTGAGAAATACTTACCAGGCATCAAAACGGCTAAAGCGGGAACTATTTACCAGATTTGCTTTCTTAATAAGGGATTGTCCCGAAATAGTTTCCAGATTTCTGAGTTTCAAAGTTACGTTCGTCCTGATTGCTGTGCTTGTCGAAACTATTTTGGGACAGGCTCCAGGGAGGCTATTCTCGGTCAGCCTCCCAGCTCCTACATTCTTGAAGTAACCTCAACCAGGTAATGTTCGCCATTATGAACCAGACATTGAGGGTGATTCACCCATGTGGGTCACAATATCTACAACCCCTGATCCCTACCACACGCTTGTTATGGTTGGGACGTGAGACGGGGAGTATCGATTCACTGGAAACAAAACTATGTCCCGTTACCACCCTGCCACTGCCTCCCCCCACCTCTTCAGTGTGGACCCCTACCTCTTCAGAGGTAAAAAAAATGGGCACAGCAGCCTTTCATAACCCGTTTGCAGTTCCAAACTACAGTCCCAGATATGAAGAAAATCCTATATGCGAAGCGTTACTGCAAATAGTGGAAGGCAGAAGGTATATTGATCCATCAGATACCGATAAACCACCTGCTCCCAGCACTTTAAGGGGAGAGCCCATCTTTGCAAACACCACGCTCTCTGATGGGAAGGGAACTGGCAGGCAAAACGGCACACTGACGCAAACCGCTTCCTTGTGCAAAAAGGAAAAATCGAAATCAGGTATCATCGTTGCTGGTAAGACGACTGTTGATCAGGCAACTTCAGCCAAAGCACTACCTGAGATACCTTCTGTTAACCACTATGCCATTATAAACACGCTCAGAGCATGGAACGGAAAAGTAATAACCGCTAACTTTGGATATATCAATAAAGAACTTAGCGCAGGTTTTGCCAGCTTTTCCCCCGGGGGAAGTAGACTGCGCATTCAGGTACACTTCAAAAAGGATTTATCAAACAGCGGATTACCGCTGCACACACTGCAAAAAAAGTACGCTATATCAGGTAATTTGTTATTTGATGACGAGGCGATGGTAAAGAAAGTTATCTCAATGCCTGCCCGATGCTTTTTGAAGGAAGCGCAGCAGCATACCCCACCCAACCCCATTCACCTTGCTAAAAACAGCATAAAAATTTTTAAAAAAGATTCAACGACACAACATTTACTACGTATTCCCATCTTAACGAAAGGTCAGCAGAAAGTTTACAATACAATTACGTCGCTTTTTAACAAACTGCTCGATACCGATATTGTCAGCCTGAAAGGTACACCCAGAGCGAAATCCACACTTCAGGGGCAGGCATGCTGTCACCTCAAATCCGGCCAATTACTGTTTATCAGCTTTAAAATCCCTGCTACTGAAATAGACCAGAGAGTAGATCCATCGGTTTACCTGGAACAGGGTAAAATTCGTGGCAGATTGAGATACGACCCAAAATGGTTATTCTCGAAAATATCAAGTAATTCAACATTACTTCACTCATCACATCCCGGCATCCTGCCAGGTGAAAACAAGATTTTTTTTCCTGCCAACACCATTACATTGTATTTTGAAGATCCCTCCCGCTCGTCAACGTCTTAACCCGGATATTTTATCAACGTGCACCAGTCTGAACCACTCATCGGATCACTGGTAAAGCATTGCTACCAACTGCTCCGGACACAAAAAGTGTTCCTGCAAAAACAGGAACACTCAGTTAACCCGGATATTTCATAAACTGCCCCGAATATCGCGAAGGACTTTGTCGCTCTAAGGGATTTTGTGAAGGAGCGCCGTACCGGGGGTACGGTCGACTGAGCAAAACTCCCTTAGAGCGGCAAAGGACAAGCGAGATCGGGAGCACGTTTATGAAATATCCGGGTTAAACATCCCGGCAATACTCAGCGTAATCTCTTTAATCTCCTGCACACTGGCAGGTACCACAAGAATGGTGTCATCCCCCGCCACACACCCCATAATCCCACCTTTTACGCCAATAGAGTCCAGGAGCCTGGCGATCATCTGGGCGGCACCCGGGCTGGTTTTGATCACAATCATGGACTCATTATGGCTAACGTCTTCTACCAGATCTTTTACCGCAATACTGGAATCCATCTTGCCCAGCTCAGGAGGCAGGCAGTAAACCAGCTCATTCAATGCATTGCGCGCCCGGACCGCACCAAAACGGCTGAGCATGCGCGATACCTTGGACTGACTGATATTGTCAAACCCCTGCTCCTGCAGAAGAGTCACCATCTGGCCCTGGGAGCCGCAGCGCTCTTCTTTAAGCAACTGACGGAAAGAGCGAACCAGGGCATCCTGTTTTTGGCTAGTCATAGTCGTCAAATAACCTTCCAGAAAAAATGCTGTTTTCAGGGTTATCCGTTATCGGAAAATTCTGAGTAATGCAGCATTTTTAATCAATCATATATCCAAAAACCAGCACAACCTTCGATTTTCCACTTGCTGGATGTGTTCGAAGGGTGAGCGTTATAAATTGGCGTCAATTATAGACCCTTACCTTTGCAATATGCATTTTTATTCATTTTTTTGTTGATTTTACCCAATCAGTACAGGACAATTCAGCCATAAATTTCAACCGGCAATAAGAAGATTCAGGCAATGGGCATCGCAGTACAGAGCCTTAGCAAATCCTTTGGTGTCCATCAGGTTCTGAGGGACATCAGCTTCAGCATCAGTAAAGGTGAAACAACGGTATTACTGGGTTCCAGCGGAGCAGGAAAAAGTACGCTATTACGCATGCTGAACCTTCTTGAGAGTCCGGATCAGGGCACTCTCAACATAGCCGATATGGAATTCAGTTTTCCACAAAAAAAACACCAGAAACCATCATCCTCGACTACATCAGCAAAAGCCTGCCAGCTGCGACGCAAAGTCGGCATGGTTTTCCAGCAGTATCATCTGTGGCCCCATATGACGGTTCTGGAGAACCTGGTGGAAGCTCCTGTTCAACAGGGTATGCCCAAAGCAGGGGCCAGAGACAAGGCCATGGGACTGCTGCAACGGATGGGGCTGGCGGATAAAGCCAATGCCTGGCCCGCTTCCCTGTCCGGTGGCCAGCAGCAGCGGGTAGCCATTGCCCGGGCGCTGATGCTCTCTCCGGAAGTATTATTGTTTGATGAACCCACCGCTGCCCTGGACCCGGCCATTACCAATCAGGTGGTGGCCATTATCAACGAGCTGCAGGCGTCTGGCATTACCATGGTGGTGGTCACCCACGAAGTGGACTTTGCCCGGAAAATCGCCAGCCGCGTAGTCTATCTGGAAAACGGAGAAATTGTCGAGGAAGGGACTGCTGAACGATTCACTGCCCCACAAACCCGTGCATTTAAACGTTACCTGCAACATTAATTCAATCGCAACCAACAACCCACTGCTTGCAAGAACCAGCTGTCATTAAGGAAAGCCCGATGAAAAAAATAATTGCCACTGTCGCCCTGGCCAGTACTGCCTTCGCCTCCCTGTCTTTTTCCGGGATAAGCCAGGCGCAGGACACCATTCGTTTTGGTATGGAGGCGACCTATCCTCCTTTCGAGTTCTTTAATGAACAGAATGAGCTGACGGGTTTTGACGTTGAACTGGCCAATGCCATCTGCGCCGAACTGGATGCCACCTGCGAGTTCAACAACCAGCCGTTTGACAGTTTGATCCCCGGCCTGAAATTCCGTCGCTTTGATGCCATCATTTCCGGCATGGATATCACCCCGAAACGACTGGAACAGGTCGCCTTTACCCAGCCCTATTATGAAAACTCAGCCATCTTTGTGGCTGGCATCAACAGTGATGTTAAAGAAGCCAAAGATCTGAAGGGTAAAACCGTCGGAGTACAAAATGGTAGTACCCACCAGGCCTATCTGATCGACAAACTGGAAAAACAGGGCGTGAAAACCCGCCCATACGACAGCTACCAGAACGCCTTGCTGGATATGACCAATGGTCGGGTTGATGCCGTGTTTGCCGATACGGCGGTTGCCCGTGAGTGGCTGGTTCAGCAGGGCAAAGATCAATACCAGAGCGTGGGTGAAGAAGTGAAGGATGCCAATTACTTTGGCATCGGCATGGGCATCGCGGCCCGTCAAGGTGACCCCCTGGTGGAAAAACTGAACACGGCGCTCACTCAGGTAAAAGAGAGCGGTGTTTACCAGCAGCTGCATGCCAAATATTTCAACTCTGCACAGGTGAGATAACTGTGGGCCTGACCACTCTCTTCGCCAAAGCAACCGTGATGACCCTGGGCCTTGCCCTGTCATCACTGGTTCTGGGCCTGTTAATGGCCGTCGCTTTTTCCCTGGCCGAACTCAGCCGCTGCAAACCCCTTGCCCTCGCCACCAGCACCCTGGTTGCCATATTGCGTGGGCTACCGGAAATCCTGGTGGTGTTTTTCGTCTACTTTGGCTCAACCCATGCCCTGTTCCTGCTAACGGATGAGTTTATTGAAGTCAGCCCGTTTGTTGCCGGTACCCTTGCCCTGTCGTTAATTTATTCGGCCTACGCCTCACAAACCCTGCGCGGCGCTTTTATGGCGGTCCCCAAAGGACAGACCGAAGCAGCGGTAGCACTGGGGATCAGCCGCAGCCATTGCTTTTTCCGCATTATCCTGCCGCAAACCTGGCGTCACGCCCTGCCCGGTCTGGGTAACCAGTGGCTGGTACTGCTGAAAGATACGGCGCTGGTTGCCCTGATTGGTGTCAACGATTTACTGCTCCAGGCCAGGATGACTGCCGCCAGTACCTATGAACCATTTACCTGGTATGGTGTTGCCGCCCTTATTTACCTGGCAATTACCCTGGTCAGCCAGCATATACTGGAACGCATGAAATCCCGATTTAATAGACACCTGACGTCCAGTAACGGCGTGACAGAAATGCCCGTTGACAAACCAGTCAACCCCGGTGAGGCCACCGCATGAATATGGACTATTTACCCGAGCTGCTGAAAGGTCTTGGCACCACACTGGAACTGACCCTGGTCAGCCTGTTTACCGGGCTGGTGCTGGCCATCCTGTTCACCCTGGTGCTTGCCCTGAAAGTGAGGCCGCTGACCTGGCTGGTCAAACTGCAGATTCTGCTGTTTACCGGCACGCCATTGCTGATCCAGATATTTCTGATTTATTACGGTCCGGCTCAGTTTGACGCCATCAGAAACAGCGTTCTCCGGCCCTGGTTAAGCCAACCCTGGTTCTGCGCCATGTTGGCCCTGGCACTGAACTCAGCCGCCTATTCTACCTTGTTATTCAAGGGAGCCATTGATGCCGTGCCAAACAGTGACCGGGAAGCCTGTATGGCGCTGGGCATGACCAACAGACAGGCACTGCTGCGGGTCATCCTGCCCCATGCCGTGCGCCGGGCACTGCCCGCCTATGGCAACGAGGTCATTCTGGTTATGAAAGGTTCGTCCCTGGCCAGTACCATTACCCTGATGGACTTAATGGGCTATGCGGCCAGACTGAACGCACAAACTTACGACACATTAACGGTGTTCACCATGGCTGGCCTGATCTATCTGGCCATGACGGGCGTTTTGACAGTGCTGATCCGGTTTATGGAACACAAAGTTCTGGCGTTTAGCCGCTGATTCTTTGTGTAAAACGCCAATTCCGACAACCCCTGTTTGATTTTTTTGCAGATCCCGGCCTGCTGGCTACACTTGTCGGTGGTCATCCAGGCCATGTTTACTTAGGAGGCTGTCCGAGAATAGACTGCCCTACTGCGGCTAAGCGTTATTACCCATACACCACGTTCACCCTGAGCGGAGTCGAAGGGTGCTTGGCACGATCTATCAGAGTCCGGAGTTTCCGCCCTTCGACAAGCTCAGGACGAACGGTATGGGTAACAGCGCTTAGCTGCACTAGGTAATACACGGTTGGCATCCACAGGTAAAACATTACGACAACGTCGCACAGCCTGACTGATAACGTTCATTTATAAAACAGTCAGGCACACCGGATACATAATTGAGCAATGATCAAATTATTGAGCTGTCTGGTACCGTTTATCGTTATCATCAGCCATGAGCTGTCCGCCGATGGCAATCAAACTGACATTGAAAGTCATATTGAAAACCAGATTGACAGCATCGACACCTTTTACGGAACAATATCGTTTAAGGCCATGGCAAATGATCAATCCCGGCTACTCTCTTCCCTTCTGGCCCACCCGGCAGTCAACAGGCTGAAACACATCAACCAGTATGGCCCCATACAGATGGTGGACTCACAGGGCAGTAACAATGAACCCTACTCCCGTTACGACCATTCTCTGGGTGTCTTCTATTTACTCAACCGTTTCGGTGCCCCCTTCCCGGAACAGGTCAGCGGCCTGCTCCATGACCTGCCCCACAGCACCTTCAGCCATGTGTCTGACTACCTGTTTTCTGACAGCTCAGCAGGCAACCCGGACTATCACGATTCACAGTTCACCAACTTTGTGGACAGGCACAGCATTACTCCAATCCTGAACAGACATCAACTGTCGTCTGAAACCGTCCACCCCAAAAAAAATCCCTCGTTTACCCGGCTGGAACGGCCACTGCCGGACCTTGCTGCTGATCGGCTTGATTATATAGTGCAGGGCGCTGCCAGACGGAAAAAGCTCACCAGTCAACAGGTCGATGCCATCCTGGCAGACCTGTTCTTTGACCCGCTGTCGCAACACTGGTATGCCAAAAGCCTGGAATCCGCGCGGCTGACCGCCGATGCCAGTATTGAACTGAACCGGCATATTTTTGTTACCGCCTGGGGACGGGTTCTCTATCTCTGGACAGCCGATGCCCTGAAACAGCTGGTCAGGGCAGGAGAACTCGGGGCCGATGATCTGTTTTTTACCATGGGTGACGATCAGGTCTGGCAGAAAATACACCAAAGCGCCTTGCCCGGTGTACGCACATTAGCCGGGCAAATGTTGACCGCCTGGCATAAAGTGCATGAGGTCACCCATCCCGGGGCAAACACCATAACGTTTGAAAATGTCCGCTGTCGTATTGTTGACCCAAGAGTGGCAACCATCCGTTCCGACAATACCGTAGCCAGCTGGCTGCGTGTTTCCGATATCGACCCGTTATTCAGGGACCGTTACCTTACCGAACTTAAGAGATGCCAGCTTTTTTATGCTGAGGTCGAGCCATAATCAAAAGCAGCATGATGCTTATTCCATATGCTTCTGCTCAGTGATTTCTGTGAACCGCCTGCCCAGCGACCGGGCAGATGCAATCCAGATTGCGAAGAAACAGAGAACAATCACCGCAACATAGGGTGCAATGGCAGACAGTGACCCCAGCATCACCATCAATATCTGCTGTATCAATGAACCCGTGGATTTTCCGGTGGGATTGCCAATAATATCCACTGCCGCCTTGCCCTTTACCTTCTGTTCCGGCGTCAGGGGGATATAACTCATCTCCTTGGTGGGGTCGAACAGGGCGTATTTGGTCGATTTACTCAGAATATTCTGAATTGCCCCCAAAATCACCGTCAGCATTAACGGGGCAATCCCCAGGGAGAGTATCAGGCTTTCAGGCAACCAGTCCCGGAACAGGACAAAACAGAAAAACAGGGACCCGGTGACCAATAATATGACCGGCGTACACAGCGCCGCAAATGTCCAGCCGAAATACCGGATCACATTATTGGTGAGAAACAGCATCATAAAGATCGTCACCAACCCGGTGCAGGTTGAAAACAGCCCCATAAACTGGTTGTAATTATTCGGGTCCGGAAACTGCATACGAAGCTGATTTTTCCAGGTAACCTCCACCATGTTGATGCACACCCCATAGCTGATCACCAGCAGGGCAATGCACAGGAGATATCTGGAATGAATAATCATTTTCAGGCTGTCGCGCAGGGACAGGCTCAGTTTTTCATTGGCTGGCTCATGGGCACCCAGCTGATGGTATAAGCTGGGATCACTCAGGACATAACGGTTTATCCACCAGTAAATCAAAATAATCAACGCCCCGCCCAGCGTCAGAACCGTGGTCATCAGATTAAGGGAATACCCCCAGCAATCCACACCTTCGGGCAGGTTCTCCCTGACTCCGGAGGCAATATAGACAAAATAACCTGCCGTGGGCAGCGCCAGATTGCCCATCATGCCAAACAGGGCATAAAACCGTTTTGACTCGGCAATGGTATTGATATGGTTGGCAAATCCCCAGAACAGCATCGACAGGCAAACACTGCCCCACAACTCCGACATGACATAGAACAGGGAGAAGGTCCAATTACGCATCACCGCAATCAGCCCCTTGAACCCCGGTGGTAAAACACTTTGCAGATAGTCCGATGTATCATGAAAGTGCAGGGTATCACGGTTGGGGTAGAGCCAGAGCGCAAAGAAAACAAAGAACAGAATAAATGTGGTAATCACCAGGTAAAAAAGTGTATTCCTTCTCACCAGGTTACTCATGCGCGAATAAATCAGGGTAAACCCGATAGCAAAAGGGACATTAACCCAAAGCTTCAGAAATGGGATAATCTCGGCACCGGAACCGGCACCGGTGACCACCAGGGTATCTTTGGTGTCCCTGAGAATCGTATAGTTAAAAAGAATAAGGTAGAACATCAAAATCATGGGGATAAGCTTTTTCAGCTCATGACTGTGAACCGGCCAGAACCGTTCCCGCCATTTGCTGAACTCAGGATCAGAACTCATTCAGAAACCTCCGAAACAGATAACCTCGCCCCTTTAATACGGCCTAAAATAAGCCGAAGTAACAAACACGGAAGTCCACTATCAGTCTGAAAACCTGTTCACGAGCCAGATGCAGCCCATTACCGGCGGGAGGTTGTCAAAGAGAATTGACTCCCTGACCTCTCTGTTCAACCCTGAAACAACAATAGAAAAATAATGGTTATTTCATTCAATTACCAGTTTCAAAAAAAGAACGAAATAAAAAACTTTATAAGTTGTTACATTCGGACAAACAAATCAACAAAACCCTAAATTCAGGAGAAAAAACTCCCATTGAATCATCATTCGCTCTTATAAAAAAATCTCTTATAAAAAAAATCAAAACATAAATAACAAATATTTCTCACCAGCATGCGCATTACAGCCTATTTTGAGTGGTTAGGTATTTATCACTCCGGTTTCTTATCTCAATGAAAACAGGTTATTGCTACTACCGTATTCTTCTTATGTTTTTATGCCTGTTAATGGCAAGTTTGCTGCCATATTCCGGTACTAGCGTCTTTGCAGCGGTTCATCAGGCTGAAACTGACCGGCAGAAGCAAGCGGAGCAAAGCAAAAACGGGGAGATCAGTCGTCTGGTGAACACTCTGAAAACGGCGGTTGCCTGGGGCCTGGTGCCATTAAGTTCAGAAATTGCCCTGAACATCAGTAAAAATTATTTAAAACAGCATAATTACACCTTTCTCCAAACCTTACTGAAAATCCACGGCAGTAATATCCGGCGTTCAACCAGCCAGCATTTGACCGACAATCTCAGCGCCCGGCTGGAGAGCCTCAGTTACAAAACGCTGTCGGACGAACATCTGAAAAAGCAGACCGATGATCTGCAAACCGATCTCCTGTTCCGTTCTCTGTTTACCTTTTCCATTCTCAGCATGAATGCCCAGAAAGCGAGAAAAACCTATTTCCGTCTGCAGGACATTCTGGACAACATCGCCTCCACCGCCAGACTCGCTTTGACTGATGGAGATTATGACCGGGCCAGTGCCATGATCGCCCTCGCCGTACAGACCATGGTTTACATTCATCCCGAAGCCAGGGCCAGTGACGGAGCTGACAGCATCAGGACCCATTTCAATTACCATATTGACTGGTCCGATATTCCGGAGTTTCGCAACGACATCCAGCGCCATCTGCAGACCATGGATCCACTGGTCCGACGCTCAACATTGATTAACCTGCGTTACTGCGATCTCCTGAACCAGTGGCAGATCAGTTATCAGGACTGCAGCGACTTTGAAAACGGTGCCATAGAGGAACTGGAGGGCATGGCCATCATGTCCGAAAAGGGAACCAGGCCCGGGGTCATCCAGTCCGTCCTCAAGGGGGTTCCTGAGCACTACATCAGAAACGCCATTTTCATTATGGGGGTCTCTGTGCCGGCGGTACTGCTCCATTTCCTGGACAAAAAGAAGACACCGGTGGTCTACACCGTGGTGGACCATTTTGCCAGGGTAACCGGGATGGCAACCACCAAAGCAAACATTGAACGGTTCTCCTCCAATTCCCGCCGCAGCCTGGAAAACTGGGGGGCCATTGATACCGGCAAAGGCAGTTCGACATCGCCCACCGGGGAATTCGCCAACCATTACTTCAACACCCTGCAAAAAAATGCCACCGCCATTCTGGCCGAACAGCCCAACTTTGCCCGCTCCAATGCCCAGCGCGCCCTGGAGGCCCTGGTGGTCAACCTGGCAGAAGCTTTCAACCTGCAGCGGGTCGATGACGACCAGGCCAGCGCCGGTTTGCTGGCCGCAGCGCTGGTTCAGCATTACCGGGAAAACGTTGAAGTTACCAATGATGACAGCCTGATCCGTTCAACCCTGCTGGCCTTCCGGCCACTGTATCGTCAGGAACTGATCCCTGAAGTCGTGGCAGCCCTGGAAATACTGGAACCTGAATACAAAACAAGTTCAAAGGTGAGGCGTTGGTATCAGCAGCAACTGACCACCTGGTTCAGGCTTTCCTCCCCGGATGGTTCAGCACAGGATCTGCCGGAATTCCCCGATATACCATGGATCAGCCAGATTCCCCAACTGCCTTCCGGGAAACCACGGCCACGGGCCCCGAGCAAATCCTGGTATCAGAGCTACCTTCCGGACAAGGAAACCATATCCACGATCACCATCCAGGGTACTGCCCTGGGCTATTCAATACTGGTGGCCATCCTTGAACCCCTGACTGTCAAGCGGCTAGTGGCTGGCAATCCTCCCTACTGGAATCTGGCGTCTTACTACCTGTTGACCTCCATGTTCGAATTTGGCCTGCGTTCCCTGGGCGAACCGGCCATTGTGCACCTGCAAACGGTGATCAAAAACGGGATTGGCAGCACCACGGGCATTCTGTCTTCAGAGGATAAACAGATCCAGGACGAGCTGGCCAACAAAGTCAATGCCCTTAACCGCAAGCTCAGCATTGAAGCCCAGACCAGCCGCTCATACCGTGCCACACTGGAAGGCCTGCTCACCCGTTACTGGAGCCTGTCCAGTCATCTGCTGGCTCACCCGGAACATTATCCACAGTCCCGGGCGGCGGCCACACTGGCCCTGGCTGCTTATACCCAGCGTTATTTTCACGCCGAATTTACGGAAGACAACCTGGTGATGAAAACCCTGGCAGTAGCACGACTGAACCCAGCCTTTGAGATACTCAGGGAGCAGGGTGACATTGAACACTTTACCCGGCAGGTTTTCGCTGCCCTGAAAGCCCTGGATCCGGCATTTGCCAAACAGGACATCAGCAATATCTACCTGAAAATGCTGCAAGGCTGGGGCCTTAAACATGACATACAGATGACAGCCAAATCACAAGATGTGCTGGACACGTGGGCATCTTATGGTGATTACCTGCTGGCAGCCGTGGGATTCTCAACCCAGGCCATGGTGAAAGCACTGGTCCATGACGAAAAAACGGTGGATGTGATCAGCCAGTCGATGGCGCATTTTTTTGTCAATATTTTTGAATATGGTACTACTGACTCATTAAGAAAGAAGATTTACGCCTGGTCCCGGCTGAAGATGCTCAATGTCGTCTCCTTCTACCCGGAGGAAGAGATGGTTGGTGTCAATTTTGCCAACCAGGAAATGACCGACTCTTTTCGCCGCCAGAAATTCTATTTTGGCAAACCGGAACTGGATATGCGGACGCAACTGATCCAGATCATTACCTCTATCGCCAACAGCTATTATCAGGCAATCATAGCAATCGATGCTGACCGCCAGAGTGATAATGTGATCGATCAGGAAACACTGGATAATGTGGAAAACCTGGTGACCCTTACCGTTCTCCGGCTGGTTCTGTTTGCGCCGGACCTGGCAGCCGATGACCTGTATATCCTGCAATCGATCAGCATACTTTCCCTGCCCATCAGGGATGAGCTGCTTGCCATGCGTGAGCCAATCATTGCCAAAATAAAAACAGCCCTTGATTCACTGAAGGTTGATGACAAAAGCGTGATAGAAGACTGTAAGAATAAAGCTATATTGATTATCGATAACTGGCTTCAGCCGCCTCTGCAGAGTACCTTCCCGGACATTGCATCTGAATAACACCTTGTTTAGCTGCAAAGCCCCTGCGGTAACCTGTTTTTTTGTTTGAGCCCCGGCTTTTCCTGACAAGGCACAACGAAAAAACGTAAGTTGTTACCACTTTCCATAATCGGCACTGTTACTAAAAAAATGGTTCACCCAATGTTCACCAGCGACCTGTCTACCGAATCAACTCTCAGCCCCAACATTACCAGGCATAGCCTGAATGGCCTGACCATTCTGAAAATTCAGAGCCGTGAATGTGAGGCGGCAATATCCCTCCACGGGGGCCATCTGCTTCAGTACAAACCGACCGGGCATCAGGACGTTATCTGGCTCAGTAAGAAAGCAATCTTCTCACAAGGCAAAGCGATACGTGGTGGCGTTCCTGTCTGCTGGCCCTGGTTTGGCCCGGCCAGTGCGCCTTCGCACGGGTTTGCCCGAATCAGCCCCTGGCAGTTGCTGGATCATGGGGAAAATGAACAGACCGTTACCATTCGCCTGAAACTCTGTACCTCCGAACAGACCCGAGAGATCTGGCCCCATGATTTCAGTGCCGTTCTCACCTTTACCCTGGGAGCAACCCTGCGCATAGACCTGGAAATGATCAACACCGGTGAGCGCCCCTGGCAATGGAGTGGTGCTTTGCACAGCTACTTCAATATTGCCGCAACCACCGAAACCTGGATTACCGGTGTCGGCACTTCCTACCTTGATAGCCTGCAAAATGGTCTGCCCTGCGAAACCTCAGAAGCCCTGATCATCAATCAACCCATTGACCGGATTTATAACGCCCCGGATGCCAGCATCGCAATCCACGACCGGGGTAATCAACGCATTATCCATGTTGTTAATGCCGGTCATAACTCCGCCGTTATCTGGAACCCATGGAAAGAAACCAGCAGAAATATGGGTGATATGAACGACGATGGTTATGAGACAATGGTTTGCGTTGAGGCAACCCGCTATGCGAAGGATCAGGCATCGGGTGCATTGTTGATGCCCGGTGAAAAAAATATATTGAGCACTGAAATCAGTGTTACTTCTGATAAATAACCATCCGAAAAGTGAAACCTTATTCAGAGTATTTCCCGGATTGAGCGCTATGTTGTTTCCGGTATTAAGGTATCGTGGGAACCGGTAGGCGATCAGGAGTCAGGGCAACGACGCATCGATAATAATTCTGCTTTTTTTGCATCAGCTGCTGACTCTCCTTTTTTCCTCGCTTCTTTTTCACTAAAGCCTTTGTTTAGCGCTGATCTATAGGCGTTTGACTTGGCATTTGAAATGGCCCTGGTCACCTTGCCTTTAACGGTTGCGGCGTATCTGGCATCTTTTTTGGCTCTGGCCGCCTTGCCTTTATCGGATGCGAAGTATTTGGCTCTGGCCGCTTTGCCTTTATCGGATGCGAAGTATTTGGTATTGTATTCGCGCTTGGCCGCCCGGCCTTTCCCGCACTCACGGTAAGCCTTCTGGACAGCCCTTCCTTTCACAGTCTTACGGTAAGCCTTCTGGGCAGACCTTCTTTTTCCTGGCGCAAAGGAAGCCTTCTTTTCATCGGTCTGCTGGTGAGCTACTGAGAGCGTGAGGGGCAAAGGCTCAACAGAACCGGACGATTCAGGCGCGTTAAACTCAGTGGTTTCCGTTGTAATTTGCTCATGTGTGTCTTTAATTAAAGGATCAATCATAGCAACTGGACGTGATGATGGCTGAGAACAACTCAACAATGAATTGCTCAGGGGAAATTTCTGAGCTATTGGCTGAACGTTTGTCAAGGTTAAATCTGTGAATGCAGAGTCATCATCTACAGGTTCACGGGAAAAATCACAAGATAAAGCTTGGTCAAAGTCTTCCAGAGACAGTTGAGGTAACACTGACTCATTTTCAGGGGATGGTAATTGAGAAATTGAAAAATCATCAAGCGAACGAAGAGAAGATGGCATGCCCTGATTCATCATACCCTTCCTTAAATATTCATAATGTAATGAATGACGTGTCTGGATAGAACAGCCCGTCAAACCTGGCTTTGAACTGGAAGAGCCAGAGGGTACTAAAGGTGATTCTGGAGGCTCCTGTAAACAGGAAGAAACAGAAAAGAAGTTTGAGCCAGCGTTACATCTGTCCATTGGATTATTGCATTATTGAATTATTGAATTATTGAATTACCGCTTAAGACCGACCCTTGATTATAAAAGTTCCTCCTTGACCCCAAAAGTAGATTAAAGGTCAGTGATTTAAACTTCATCATAAATCAATATCTATTAAATAATCCATTGAAAAACAGTGTTTTATTGATTTGAGCACACTCTATGCATAAAAACTCAAACCGCTTTCTCCTGCAAGATATTTCATAAGCATTTACTATGACCACAAACAACAACGTCAGCAATCTCTTTCAGGATATTTCCCGGATTGAGTGCTATGTGGTTTCCGGCATTTAAGGTATCCTGAGAACCTGCAGGCGATCAGCGGTGTGGACAAAGACCCATTGATAATAATTCTGCTTTTTTTGCATTTGCTGCTGACTCTCCTTTTTTCCTCGCTTCTTTTTCACTAAAGCCTTTGTTTAGCGCTACTCTATAGGCGTTTGACTTGGCATTTGAAATGGCCCTGGTCACCTTGCCTTTAACAGTTGCGCTGTATTTGGCATCGTTTTTGGATCTGTTCGCCTTGCCTTTATCGGATGCGAAGTATTTGGCTCTGGCCGCCTTGCCTTTATCGGATGCGAAGTATTTGGCTCTGGCTGCCTTGCCTTTATCGGATGCGAAGTATTTGGCTCTGGTCACATGGCCTTTATCGGATGCGAAGTATTTGGCTCTGGCCGCCTTGCCTTTATCGGATGCGAAGTATTTGGCTCTGGTCGCCTGGCCTTTATCGGATGCGAAGTATTTGGCTCTGGCCGCCTTGCCTTTCCCGCGCTCACAGTAAGCCTTCTGGACAGCCCTTCCTTTCTCAGTCTCACGGTAAGTCTTCTTGACAGACCTTCTTTTCCCTGGCGCAAAGGAAGCCTTCTTTTCATCGGTCTGCTGGCAAGCTACTGAGAACGTGAGGGGCTGAGGTTCAACAGAACCGGACGATTCAGGCGCGTTAAACTCAGTGGTTTTCGTTGTAATTTGCTCATGCGTGTCTTTAATTAAAGGATCAATCATAGCAACTGGACGTGATGACGCCTGAGAAAAACTCAACAATGGATTTATCGGGGGTAATTTCTGCGCTATTGGCTGAACGTTTGTCAAGGTTAAATCTGTGAATGCAAAGTCATCATCAGCAGTTTCACGGGAAAAATCACATGATAAAATTTGGTCAATGTCTTCCAGAGACAGTTGAGGTAACACTGACTCATTTTCAGGGGATGGTAATTGAGAAATTGAAAAATCATCAAGCGGACGCCGAGAAGATGGCATGCCCTGATTCATCATACCCTGTCTCAAATATGCATAATGTAGTGAATGACGTGTCTGAATAGAACAGCCCGTCACACCTGGCCATGAACTGGAAGTGCCAGAGGGTACTAAAGATGATTCTGGAGGATTCTGTAAACAGAAAGAAACAGAAAAACAATTTGAGCCTGCGTTACATCTGTCCATTGGATTATTGAGTTATTGAATTATTGAATTATTGAATCATCGCTTGAGACCACTCCTTGATTACAAAAGTTCCTCCTTGAACCCAAAAGTAGTTAAAGGTCAGTAATTTATGAAAAAGCAGATGACCAACTACCAAAATAAGCTCTCATTACAAAATAAACTTCTACAGGAGTTGAATATATGAACCCCATAATTGAGCTTGCATCCTGCACAAAAGCTGTAAGTGACATCGCACTACCATACAACCTTATCTTAGAGGCCAGGTTTAAAGGCTATAAGATAAGCGTTGTACCCAATGTATCCGACATATCATATATCCGAGAATATTTTTACTCCAAAAATCTAAAAGTCTCACCTATTAAAGGTGCGAAGAAAGCATTAAAAAAAATAGATACAGCTAACAATTCCAACAAAAGAGTTATTGAACTTATTGAAATCAGGACTGCTACTACAGCTGCTTATCTGTCATTTAAAATTAATCAAGAATCAATATCTATTGAACTTTTATCGGTAAAAAAGTCTTATCAAGGTAATGGACTTGGAAAGTTGTTGATGAAATCCATTATTGAAGTTGCTGCGTCCAGGAAAGTCCCTGGCATAGTCTTGAATAGTGACTACGATGCTATTTCATTTTATGAGAAATTTGGCTTTGAAAAAGTTAAAACAGGAGAATCAGAACCACTGATGAAATTAGCAACGCCTGTGCGAGACTATTTACGGCAAAAGAGCCTGGAACACTATGGTCTGATCTGCCTGGATAAGCAGTTGTTATCGCCAGTTCCATATAAAAAGGTTTAACAAAACCGGGGGCGGAAAGAAAACCGACACTGGACCGTCTTACACCTCATACTGCGCCAGATCGGACTTTAATCTCCACTGCCAGGATAACCGTCATAATGCACATTTCCTGGTGCATCATGGAAATGTACTTTTTTATACCGTTGCCGCTGCCAGTATCATCTCTACTGCACTGTCCGACATGACATCAATGGAGCTTCTATCCAGGTAAATACCATCATTCAATAAGCGACTCATACCGTGCAACATGCTCCAGCTCACCTGGGCAAGGCGCAGACCATCAATATCTTTTGAAAACTTACCCTTGTCCTGCCAGCTGCGGATCAGATCAACATAGTGCTGAAAGCAGGCAAAAGAGGCCGCTCTCAGACTCTCTGTTGGTTCACCATTTTTCCAGACCGGACGACCGAACATCAGGTCATACTCCTCAGGATACTTCCAGGAAAGATCCAGATAGGCATGGACAAAAGCCTTTAACCAGCCATTCATGTCCCCTGACTGCTCATGCATCTGTTGTGCAAAGTGTGCCTGCCACTTCTCAAACCCCTGCTCGGCGATGGCACAGAGCAGCGCATTCTTATCTTTAAAATGATGATAAGCCGCCGTTCTGGAGACCCCTACCCGCTCCGCCAGCGCGCGCATGGAAATGCCATCCACCCCCTGCTCCCCGATCATCCGGGTTGCCTCTTCAAGCAGCTCCTGGTGAAGATTGCCGTGGTGGTAGGATTTTCTGCCAGTCATATGTCGTTTAATGCCCGTGCGCTGTCTGGTACAAAATGGTGCAGTCCAGAGACAATACAAATTATCTTGACAGTGTCAAATTACCATTTTATCTTGACAGCGTCTAGCCCGGATATTTCATAAACGTGCTCCCGCTCTCGCTTGTCCTTTGTCGCTCTAAGGGAGTTTTGCTCGGTCGACCGTACTCCCCGGTACGGCGCTCCCTCACAAAATCCCTTAGAGCGACAAAGTCCTGCGCGAGATTCGGGGCAGTTTATGAAATACCCGGGCTTGATGAGGCGTCGAATCACAAGAAGGATTATAAAAATGACTACCCCCTACCCACATCTTCTGGCACCGCTGGATCTGGGTTTCACCACACTGAAAAACCGGGTTTTGATGGGCTCCATGCATACTGGCCTGGAAGAACGGCCCAACGGTTTTGAACGACTGGCGGCTTATTTTGCCGAACGCGCAGTCGGCGGTGTAGGACTCATTGTGACCGGCGGTATTGCGCCGAATCAGGAGAGCGGGGGTATGCCCGGTGCTGCCACCATGGAAACCATGGATGATGTAAAGCACCACCAGTTGGTGACAGACGCCGTGCATAAGGCTGGCGGAAAAATCTGTATGCAGATCCTGCATACCGGCCGTTATGCCTACCACCCAAAATGCATTGCTCCCAGTGCCATTCAGGCACCTATCAATCCTTTCAAACCTAAAGAACTGACCTCCGAAGAGGTGGACGAGCAGATCGAGAGCTTTGTCAACTCTGCGGCCCTGGCAAAAGAAGCAGGCTATGATGGCGTGGAAATCATGGGGTCTGAAGGGTACTTCATCAACCAGTTCATTGCTAATCGTACCAACCAGCGACAGGACGAATGGGGTGGAGAATACCGTCAGCGCATTCGCCTGCCGGTAGCCATGGTGAGACAGACCCGGGAAAGAGTAGGCCCGGACTTCATCATTATTTACCGCCTCTCCATGCTGGATCTGGTTGAAGGCGGCAGTAGCTGGGATGAAATTGTTGAACTGGCCAAAGAGATTGAACAGGCGGGTGCCACCATTCTTAATACCGGCATTGGCTGGCACGAGGCCCGTGTCCCCACCATCGCGACAATGGTGCCAAGAGCGGCCTTTACCTGGGTAACGGCAAAAATTCGTAACGAAATCAGTATTCCGGTCATCACCTCCAACCGGATCAACATGCCGGAAACCGCAGAAGAAGTTCTGGCCCGTGGTGATGCCGACATGGTGTCCATGGCCCGCCCTATGCTGGCAGATGCCGAATGGGTGAACAAGGCGGCGGAAGGCAGAACCGATGAAATCAATACCTGCATTGGCTGCAACCAGGCCTGCCTTGATCATGTCTTTTATATGAAACCCGTCAGCTGTCTGGTAAACCCCAGAGCATGCCATGAAACCGAGCTGAACTATCTGCCAACCAGCAAACCCAAGAAGCTGGCCGTGGTGGGCGCAGGTCCTGCCGGCATGGCATTTGCCGCCACAGCCGCCTATCGTGGTCACAACGTCACACTGTTTGATGCGGCAGACAAAATTGGTGGACAGTTCAATATCGCGAAAACCGTACCTGGCAAGGAAGAGTTTGAAGAGACCCTGCGCTACTTCAAACGACAGATCGAGTTGACCGGCGTCGAGCTGAAGCTCAACCACAGAGTAACGGCAGAAGAGCTGGAAAACAGTGACTTTGACGAAGTCATCGTCGCCACGGGTATCACCCCCAGAAGTCTGGAGCTGGAAGGTATTGATCACGCCAAGGTACTGAGTTATCTGGATGTGTTCAAGGGAGCACCTGTGGGCAACAAGGTCGCCGTTATCGGCGCTGGCGGTATCGGTTTTGATTTGTGCGAACTGATTACCCAGGAAGGCCCATCCAGCAGCCTTGATATTCCCGCCTTTATGAAAGAGTGGGGGGTGGATATGGCCTTGGAAAATCGCGGTGGCCTGCTGACCGAAAGTGAGCACCCAAAATCCTCCAGAGAAGTCTTTCTGCTGCAGAGGAAAAAGAGCAAGCCCGGTAAAAACCTCGGCAAGACCACCGGCTGGATTCACCGCTCATCACTGGCTAACCGGGGGGTGCGCATGGTACCAGCCTGTGAGTACCACAAGGTGGATGATCAGGGTCTGCACCTGTCCATTGCCGGGGAGCCTCAGGTGCTGGATGTGGATAGCGTCGTTATCTGCGCAGGCCAGGAGCCCATGCGCGAACTCGCTGATAGCATCAGCGGCAAGACCGTGCACCTGATTGGCGGAGCGGATGTGGCTGCTGAGCTGGATGCCAAGCGGGCAATCAACCAGGGCTGCCGACTGGCTGCTGATATTTGATACTGCCGCTTAACCAGTAAAGGGGGCTCGCCCCCCTTTATCATTCCGGCCTCAAGTAAACCTCGCCAAATAGCCCGAATTGCTATTATTTCTATGTGTGTTTGACATAAATATTGAATGGGTTGTAGTGGGAAGGAACTTTTATGATAAAGGGTGGTCTTAAACTTTAATGCTGTAATTTTATAATTCAATGCATCACTCTAGTAAATTACCACCCTTCCATATTGCGTTTTCCGGACTCAATTCGAATTCACTTCAACAAACGTACCAGCATGACAAAAATGAACAGCAACCCACCTATCAAGGCATGCCTGTCCAAACACTGAAATCTCCTTTTCCTGTTTATGTCAGGCTAGAATCAACGGAATCTTATGATTTTGGTGAAGCTCTGCCCCTTCCCAATGAAGGGGCATGCACTCCTGGAATGGGCAAAACGAGCAAAACCAAATACGCCGCATCCAAAAAAGGCAAGGCGGCCAGGGCCAGATACAATGCATCCGATAATCGCAAGGTGAGTCAGGCCAAATACGAAGTATCCGAAAAGGGCCAGGCGGCCAAGGCCAGAAAACTGGCCAGATACGCCTTATCCAGGGAAAAAAGGATTTCCCAGTCCAGAAAAAATGCAAAATCATACGCCTATCGATCAGCCATACATAAATAAAGGCTTTAGTGAACAAGTAGCGAGGGAAAAAGAAGAGTCAGCCGCTACGACAAAAAAAGCAGAGTTATCATCAACTTCCTTCATCACTGCTCAGTTATCAGACTGAAGGAATATTTACAATTCCATTCGAACCCTTTTATCCTGAGTGGTTAACAGGCAAAGTAAAAAGTTAGTTTCAGTTAACTAACTGATGACTGGATTGCGAAAGGCTGGGAACTTCTATAAAAAATAGCGGTCTTGAAATATATTTAAATGCTAAAATTCTTCAATGCACAATTCAGCAATCATAAATAATGCTTCTTTTTGTTCGAGCGCTTGCGATCCGATACGGCGGTTAGATTTAGCTCCCAGCCCAGCTGCACCTTTAATTCCTGAGCCAAGCATATCTGGTTATTCCGTGAAAACGGCATTTGATAAAACCATTCCTATATATCTTACTAAGGATACAACAAACCAGGCTATATTAACTCCTCAACACTCATCAACTGAATTTTCTATTTCTCATATTCCACCTAATATCGATGAATTATTTCCTGAATTATCTCAGAGCACTGCCAATCAATTTTTATTCAATTCTAATGACAAACCTATCAATGACGGATTGACAACCACAGATCCAACATCATTGAACCATAGTCAATTATCTCATAATTTAATATCTGTAAAACCACAAACTCCCATTAACCAATTAACTCATACAGAGGCTTCCGAAAATAAAATTTCAGACATGACGATATATAAAATTTGGAGAATAAATAATAGAAAGAAATTAAATAGGATATCCGCAAAAAGAAGTCGAGACAATATAGAAAGCCATATACAAGAAATGGAATCAAAGCTGAGTTTACGACAAATTGCATCAATCAAGTCAATTTGTAGAAAAAACATTAACAATATCAAAGAATTTGATACAATTAGAGATTATCTTGACCGCAATCAGAAAGACAACAAACTGGTAAAAAAATACGGCATTGATAAATTATCCAATTTAATTATTGAGACTAAAAGAAGAAAAACCAACTCAATTGATATAGATGATTTAGATAGTTTTAAATTTTTAAAAAAGAAGGCTAGCAATTCATACTCTTCAACAAAATCAAGATTCTTCAAATCTGAATACATAAAAAAATTGAAATCTGCCATTAAAACCAATCCCATTTCCCCATCTGGATTTCAAACACCAGGCTAAAAAAACTGACTGGTTTCATCCGCTAAATCCATGCCCTCATAGATTTAATTACCAATGATCCGACGACCACCATTCTTCATCACTGTAGAGTTCTGGATTTTACATTACCACGGTTAATAACTATAGCGAATATTTATTCTTATTTGATATAAAATAGGATGAATTATTTAAAGAAGGAACTTTTATAAAAGTAGAAGATCAAGGGTTACAGTTCAATAATTCAATAATTCGATGAATCACCTCAATAACTGTTCTCCATTCAACTTTGATCTTTCTGACTCCTACTCACTGAATTTAACAGAACAAACGTATCAGTTTGATAGCAAACAACAACCAATGCATTTAGGTATGTCTATACAGGCAGTGCCCCCCCTTTTTTCTGTTTGCAATTATGATAGCCAGTCAGAAAACCAACAAAGTAATGCTGAACCTCTTAACTTATTTCATAAATATAGTATTTCTGCTCTGACACCAACTAATCCAGAAGACTCTTTCGGATCCGATATTTTCGGAACACAACTGCCAGATCTTGATGAATATCTACTCTCGTATTCTGATAATGAGCACGATAATGATGCGATATCATCCATATTAAATACCCCATTGACGCAGCAGATATGTTCATCAGGGAGTGAGACTGAAACCGGGGAGTCAACACCAGCAAGCCTATCGAATCCCGAAGACCATTTAACTGATCTTCCTGTTGGACTCTCAAACCTACAAAATATACAACCAGCTGCTGCGGATATCCCACTCAACCTTTACCACACCACAAGTAATAACCAACCGACAGAAAAAGTTACTGTTGGTAACTCTTCAAGAATCGTGCAACAAAAGAGTTTCTGCAAGAATATCCGCGATGCCACAGAGCGCCAAAAGCAACGCCAAAGGCAGCGCTACCAAAATGATCCCGACTATGCAGAGCGTAAAAAGAAAATACCAAGAGAGCGCCAGAGAGAGCTTCGCAAAAATCCCGCTTACATGAAACGTCGAAGGGCGCAACAAATGGAGCGATACTACAATAAGCTCGCCTGCGCCGAGCGCAAAAGAAAGCCTGACAATAATCCCGCTTCTGCAGAGCGCGACAGGGTTCGCCCAAAAAAAATGCAAACAGAATGATCTTGCTTCAAGCCTGCTTTAAGAGAGGAACTTTATATCGGTGGAATAGGTCTTAAACTGTAATTCAATGACTCAAAGGATATTCCTGCTCATTTCGTTCAGTTAAGTACAGTTTCAGGCAGCTTTCATAACTTTCCTGAACCAGACATATCAGTTCAGGCCTTTTCCCGGGATGTTGGCGAAGCTTACAATGTTCTGCGTGCTATCCGTTGCTATGAAGCTACTGAAGACAACCATCAACAGACAGCGGCACCTTTTCATAATCCATTTAATGATCCCCGGTTTGAAAAAAGATCAATAGTCATCGTTGATAGACATACTAAAAAAGATCGACAACCTGACGTAACAATTAGAGAAAAACGCCAGGATAATCATCCTGCCCCCTCATATAAGCCTGGCAATCAACCTTTTACGATCCAGTCTATTTCAGGTTCAGGGCATCCAGCTTCACAAAACTCGTTGGTTGTGGATAACAATATTTATCAACCTGCAGAAATTTTTAATACAACAGAATCCGTTGCGATTGTTCAACCCCAAATGGCTACGAACTCATCCAGTGCTCCCACGGTCGAAGGTACTCTTCAGGTGTCTGATGCCAGAGTTAAATGCGAAGCATCCGATAAACGCAAGGAGGCCAAAGCCAGGGCTTCAGCTAAATACAGGGCATCCGAAAAATGCAGGCAGGCCAGTGCCAGATTAGAAGCATCCCCTAAACGAAAGGCATACAAAGCCCAATACAACAGATTCGCTCAAGCCAAGGAGGCCAGAGCCAAATACGCAGCATCCCCTAGAGGCTAGGAGACCATAGCCAGAGCCAGAGCTAAATACGAAGCATCCCGTAAAGGCAAGGAGACCAGAGCCAGAGCCAAAGTCAGGGCCAGAGCCAACTACAAAGCATCCAGTAAAGGCATGCAGGCCAGAGCCAAATACGAAACATCCGATAAACACAAGGAGGCCATAATCAAAATGGATACAAGATCAAACCTTCAAACCGTTATCCCCTGCTGCGCTTCAACGATAGCTCCATTCAAGCAATCAGAAAGGTCCGGGAGGATTTCTGAGCTGCTGTTCAAGGGCTCTAATGTATACACATGCCTGTCTTAATATCTGTACTTTTGTTAATGACTGTTCAGCCCCTCCGGGAATTTTATTTTTAAGTGCTAAGAAGGCGTCGTTAATTTTACTGACACGATGTTTTACTCTAAGGCTAGCCATTCGCCTATGCTGATCATAGGTCATACGCGGTCTATTTCTTTTGGTGAGATAGTTACATTTCCTTGCAGTTGATGTGGAAGAAACGTCTCGGTGATCAACTTGATGAACATCGAACTGCTTGAACGTTATATCTTTAGCAGGATTTATTCCAATAGCGCCAGATGATTCATCTGATGGAGTCTGATTTGGCTGTATTTTTGTTGTATTAATATTCATCTGATTTATTACCTTCTTCATTTTGAATGAAAAAGTACTCGATATTGAGCTTTTTAGTTCATGTTACTGGCGCTGGCATGGTACCTTCAGAAACCTCAAAGTTATCGAAGTATGCTGTACGTCCATACTCCGTTTTCAGAAATAGGCCAATACGGCTTCTGTCTACTGCGAAGCCATAAGATGTGAGCTTCTGCATGCCATTACCATCCAAAAGATCATAGAAGAATGTGTACCTGTCAACCCCGAAGCCATTACCATTTTCAATCACTTCCATACGCAGTTTGACCTTGCCAGAAGCGTTGGCACTGACGTTAATAAGCGGGCTATTGGTACCGAGGCCTTGAAGGTTAATAAGTCCATCACGGCCACTCCAGTAGTCCAGGCCATAGGAGAATACCGGTTGTGCACCATCTTCATCCGCATAGACAGTAAGGCCTGCAATTTGACGATTTTGTGCGGTGTTCAGTTCGAGCTCTGTTTCCACTGCCCAGGACTCAGAGGCGGGTGCTGTAAAATAAGCAATAGGGCCATTGTTACGTGCCTTCCACATATCCGTGTTGCCCATAGTGGTAATGTCGAGACGATCATTAACCTCATCGATGGTAATAGAAGCCAGTGAGCTATCAGGGATATCCGCAGATAAGCCAGAGTCGGTCAGCGTAGCGCCTGCAAAAGACGTCGAATGAGTAGTAAGCAGCGGCAGCCCCACGGTGTTGCCAATTGAAATGGTAAAGGTCTGTTCAGAAGAGTAACCATGTTCATCGGTTGCACTGACAACAAGGCTGTATGAAGGTTTCAGGTCAAAGTCCAAAGCCGCTATTAAGGTCACAGTTCCATCAGGGGCAACTGCGAAATGACTGAGTCCATCACCGCCCACTGCAGAATAGATGACGGTTGTGTCGCCACGGTTAGCATCCGTTGCAGTGAGCGTCATAACGACAGTGTTGACCGCCGTATCCTCCATTACCAGAAAAGCATTGCTGGTGAATTTCGGAGCCTGCTCAACCTGGTAATTCAAGTCAAAGAATGTTTCCTGACCCCGGTCATCGACAACCTTGAGGTTTATGGTCTGTGCATCAGCATTCGTTACCCCCTCATTAGAGTAGACCTGACCACTACCATGAACGTTCAAACCCGCTGAAAAGGCACCACCCCATGGCCCATAAGTACCAGTGGCCGTATTTTTATGGAAGACGAGGAGTTCACCTCCCTCAGGATCGCTGTAGTATTGGCTGAGATCAACAGGTCCAAAGGGTTTACTTCCCTCAATCGTACCAAGGTCAATGGTTGACTGAGTGATCACCGGAGCCTGGTTGGTATGAGCCACATAGCCAGAAGCCACTTTTCGGAAGCTGGAGGTATCGCCCCGGATACGACTGGCGTCAGCCATAATTGCATCCACACGCCAGAAAACCTGGTCGTTGTCGTTAACTGTCTGTACAACTTCAGTAGGGCTGCCAGTCCAGGCCGCTATCAAGCCACTGTCCGGGTTATCAACATCCGTTTTGTTTGAACTGACAAAGAGTTCGTAGCCTGCCGCATCGTGTACGCTTGTCCAGTCAAATTGAACATCTCCCGCAGCAACAATACCGTTATAAGCCGGAGCAATCGGGACTGGTTTGGTCCGTTGATAATTGGCAGTGACCTGAGCGTCATTCAGGGCATAGTTAAAGCTTTGAATCTCATCGATGAGCCCGTTAAAGCCCTTACCAAAAGTCAGACTGTTAAAGTTATAGGTATAGCCCACGTGGGTGGCGGAATCGACGAGCTGACCATCGAAGAAGAGTTTGTTGATACCACCATATTCATGGACCATGGTTACCTGATGCCAGGTTCCTGTTGCAATGTCTACGGCCCCTTCATTGGTGTATTTGGCATTGATCTCATTCCACTCGATGGCACCGGCCAATTGTGAAGACGGCCAGTGCATTTTAATGCCAGCGCCATGGTTGAAGATATCAATGTTGAGCGACTCTTTACCATAAGAACCGTGGAGCAAATTGACGTTAGCAGTGATCGCATTCGCAGGATTAAACCAAAAAGAGAGTGTCATGCTGTGATGGCGTACAGAAGGTATTACATCATTGCCGATCACCAGGCCATGGGTGTCGATAGATGTGTCGTACGCCTTGCCACTGACGCCACCGGAAACGACAGCGGCCTCATTGACTGCTACTGTAGTGCCACCAGAACCCAGGGTTTGTGACTGGCCTGAAGCAACATGATCGAAGTCAATTAAGCCATCGACGTGCGGTGTTCGTTTAAAGAAATTGAATTTCCGGGTTGTGGTATAACCACCGGTTTCCTTGATATCGATATGAGCGACTGACTGACCTTCATCGAGGTTCACGGCGGCAGTATTCGCTGTAGCAGTGACAGTGATTGTCTCGTCTGCTGCCAATGAAGCAGATGTCCTGTCAAGGCTTAACCACGGACTGTCTGTTTGAATTACCAGTGTCTGATTTACATCTGTGTTGTTGGTAATGTCGTATTCCTGATGTGGTAATTTGCCATTACCATCCCAGTCATAGACGACTTCCTGCGTCGGGCGGGCGATGATCGGGTACGTTGGCTTCATCGCCTGTGGAATCACCTGGATGGACGGATCGCCATTGAGTGTCCAGAGAATATCACTTCCTGTGAGACTCCGATGACCATCACACATTCTATGCCAATGTGCCAGTCCCATGGGCTCACCTTTGGTGAAAATATCGAAGCGGCTATGACGGTAGAACGGTTCACCAACACCATTATTTTTGCCAAGTGACGCCACCGGGCGAGTCCCTCCCATGACACCAATGGAACCATAACGCAACTGGGAGGCACAAAGGTTATTGTCGAAACCAACTTCACACGCTTCACAGGAGCCGATCTCAGATAAGTACGGGCGGACATTGTTACCATGGTTGCGTGAGAGATCGACACTGAGGCCGCCTTGTGTCCAGGTGGGTGTACCATGGCCACCGGTACGGATATAGCCAATATCGTAGTTGGTCAGGAAGTGATCATTCTGCCACTGTTGGAAATCCGTCGGCACATGACCATCGCCAACAACACCTCCGCGAACCCGATACTCAACGCCTGCAAATTCGTAGAGAGCGGCATTGATATTCCAGGTTGTGTCATTGATATCCGGTCTGTAGCGCCAGGTGGTATCGGCCTCGTTTTCGTAGTCGATAAACTTCTGCAAGATCGCATCCACATCACTGTATTTGCCAAACTGACTGCCTTCACCCGCCACCTGGATACGACCAACGAGGACATTCCACTGCCCTGAATGCCCTTTACCCCAATCGCCATTACTGTAAAGAATGCCATCGCCATCGGCATCAATCGTTTCATTCACCAGGTCCACGTAGTAATGATCAGTAGCCGCTACCCCATAGGTATACTCGTACCAATCTGTGACTTCACCCGCATCGACTTTGGCCTGGCGTTCAAAGCGTGAGATACCGCCTTTGGCAATGGCCATCGGCACATCGCCCCGGTAAATATCGGGATCACCGACCATAAGGACATACAGAATATCCTTGCTCTGATAGTTATTACGCAACCAGGTACGTATGTTATCCGCCGCATAGGCACCATGACCGCCACCGTGATCTTTTTCAGTGACAACATGTACAGTAAAGCCGATGGCTTCTTTATGGGCGATAAAGTCATTTAACTTTGTCAGATTTTTTCTAAGTTTCTCGGTGGTTACAATTGCATAGCCTTTACGGTTAAGACGGACATCATCCACATCTTTCATTGGCGATGGCGTGTCGAAGTTACCATTGCCGGTATACCATTGGGCTCCGAGCATTAAAGGGGGCCTCTTCGTCTCCCACGTCTGGCCAAGGGGATTCCACCACCGCTGGATGTTAACTGGAGTCAAGACGATACGATAGACTTCCATCAAGCTGTCATTGTAGTCGTCTAATCCTTTTAAAAATGCTGTGTGCTCTCCTTCGCCAGGCGTAGCTGTACCTAATTTGATACTGGTTAGATCACCACTTGTCTGGGCCAGAGTAAATTGAAGCGCTTCCGGGCCGATTTGTAACTGAACGCTCTTACCTGCAGAGCTGGCAGGGACATTTCTGAGCAAAAGGTTCACATCGTAAGAAATGTTCTCCAGACCTTTGATTGTCCATTCTGCTTGAGAACCAGCGGAACTTCCGCTGAACAATAAGTACTTTGCGCTTGCTTCCCAGGTGATACCTGCCCCCAGTTTGGCGTCCCAGCCGCGCAGGGTGACCACACCTGCGGCGTTAGGCTGAGGGTTGCCTTTGGGAATATCTGCAAAAGTGAGCTGTAGGGATAGTAGAGATATCAATAGAACCAGCCACACCTGTCGTTGAGCCATTGTTTCTCGCAGGCTGGTAGCGAGGTCCCGGTAAATGTTGAAAGCCGGGGTCACGAAAGCTGGGGGCAAGTCTTTCATGGTTCACAACTCTGGTCGTTTACGGTGATAAGAGAAAAAGGCGGCAAAAAGAGAAGGCGGGAAGCAGTGGCAGGTCTTTGCATAAAAGCAAAATTCAAGTCCTGCCTCAGAAACGTTCTTAGTATAACAAACAGAATCACCCTCTGTTTGGATGGTCAGGCTAAAAAGAGTGTTCCGGAATTTCAGCAGCGCCCGGAAGCAGCCGTACTCCGGGCACTGCTGAGATGAGAAGCCAATTAAGCAGGATCAAAACAATCGGTTCAGCCCATCCAGGGCAGCAACACGGTAGGCTTCCGCCATGGTCGGATAGTTAAATGTGGTATTCAGGAAATAACGGAGTGAATTGGCCTTGCCCTCTTGCCGCATCACCGCCTGACCGATATGGATAATCTCCGAAGCCTGGTCACCAAAACAGTGAATGCCCAACACTTCCAGGGTATCCCGGTGGAAAAGAATCTTCAGCATGCCGACCACCTCGCCAGTGATTTGAGCCCTGGCCAGCCTGGAGAAAAACGCCTTGCCCACTTCATAGGGAATGGCATCTGCCGTCAGTTCTTCTTCGGTGCAACCCACAGAGCTGATTTCCGGGATGGTGTAGATTCCCGTAGGCACTTCATTGACAAAGTGCCAGTCCTCACTGTTACAAAGGTGTGCCGCCGCCGAGCGTCCCTGGTCATAAGCGGCACTGGCTAGGCTGGGCCAGCCAATGACGTCACCCGCCGCATAAATATGGGGTAATGAGGTCTGATAGCTTTCATTAACACTTAACTGCCCACGGCCATCGGGCTTAAGGCCGATCATTTCCAGCCCCATTGCCTGGGTATTGCCTGTCCGGCCATTGGCCCAGAGCAACATGTCGGCTTTGAGTTTCTTGCCCGACTTGAGGTGCAGCACCACGCAATCATCCATGGTCTCAAGTTTCTGGAACTCTTCATTATGACGGATAATGACGTTCATTTTGCGCAGCTGATAGCTCAGGGCATCGGAAATCTCTTTATCAAGAAACGACAGCAGCCGCTCACGGGTATCAATCAAATCCACCAGCACACCCAGACCAGAGAATATCGAGGCATATTCAGAGCCGATAACACCGGCACCGTAGATAATCATGCGTCGTGGCGTAGAAGACAGCTCCAAAATGGAATCACTATCAAAAACCCTGGGATGGTGAAAGTCGACACCGGGTGGATGGTAGGGACGGGACCCGGTGGCAATCAGAAAGTTGGACCCGAACAGACGTTCCGTATTCCCACTGGGCTCAGTCACCTCCAGGGTGTGCTCATCAATAAAGACACCACGGCCAAAGTAGAGATCAATGCGATTCCGGGCATAGTACATGGTCCGGGACTGTACCTGCTTCTGAATCACCGATTCCGCTCTTTTCAATACTTTGGGAAAGCTGAACCAGCGGGGATCACCAATCTCACGAAACATGGAGTTGGTATTGAAATCCATGATCTGTTTGACAGAGTGGCGCAGAGCCTTGGATGGAATCGTACCCAGATGAGTACAGCTGCCACCGACAAAGTTAAACTGCTCAACGACAGCGACCTTTTTACCAAGCTTGACGGCATTCATGGCCGCCCCCTCACCCGCAGGCCCCGACCCAAGGATGACCAAATCGTATTTACTGACACCCATTTATTCGATTCCCCCGGTTCCAAAACATTATCCGTTTATTCTTTTTTACAGCTTATACTTTGAGTGTCCAAAAAGCTTTACACCAGGAGGCTGTCACTGGTGCCTACAACCAACAAAAAAACAAACGTAACCAGAAACGATTACGCCTTTTTACTCTGATTTGCAGACGTCGCGTCATAAAACAGGTCATCATTCACCTCGGAAAGAGGATCTGTTTTGTCTCCGCCGCCACAAATGACACAGCTGTCCTTCAGGCCAAGATTACTAAGGCCACCACAGGAGCCTTTAATCGGCTTATTGGCAAAAATCACACCCACCGCCATAGCCGCAATGAGCACCAGAAAAGTACAAAATGTAATCAGCATAATGGTCATGACTGATTCCTCCATTATTTACCATGAAAGGGTTCAGGTGATACACGGAACCTGTTTATTGAAGCGCTATTTCCCGCTCAAGGTTGTTCATGGCTGTTGAACCAGGTAAGGCTTAAAGGCCTCACTGGTTACCGTTGCAAATCCTTCATCCGTATAATAGGCAAAACGTGCCGCAATACCCAGCCTGTTCGCCAGTTCCAGCCCTTTCTCATCCCCCAGCACCATAAACATGGTGGCCAGGGCATCGGCCCGGGCCGAGGTATCGGCAATGACAGCCACTTCCGCTACCCGCTTGGCTTCAGGCCAGCCGGTAACGGGATTAATGGTATGCGAGTAACGCTTGCCATCGACTTCAAAAAAATTCAGATAATCACCAGAGGTTGCCAGTGCCTTGTCCAGAGGCTCAACCAATGCTGATACGCCGTTTTTTCCCATTTCAGGACCGATCACCGCCAATCGCCAGGGGCTGCCATTCGGCTTGACACCCTGAACCAGCACTTCGCCACCAACCTCTACCATAAAGTCCTCAATACCCTGAGCCCTGAGAGCCGCTGCCGCCTGATCAACACCATAGCCCTTGGCGATGGAACTCAGATCAACAAACAACGCCTTTTCACGGGTCAGGGTTGAGCCTTCAGGGTCCGCTTTCAGACTCTGATAACCAACGTTGGCCAGGGCCTCCTGAATAGCGGTTGCCTCGGGAATATGGCCCGGATATTGGTCCTCTATCCATTTGACAAATTCCGGAGCATTGGCCAGCGGGTGGGAGTCACTATCATCGTGACTGTTGTTGACGGCCACCCATTGTGTCGGGCCAAACCCCCACAGGTTCACCAGGGGGCCTACGGTAATATCGTAGGCTCCATCTGACAGATCAGAAATCGCCCTGGCTTGCTGAACCAGCTGAACAATATCACTGGACAGTTTAAACGGCTCCCCTACCGGGGCCCGGTTAAACTGCATCAGCTCAGAGTCAGGCTTATAGGTTGACATCCGTTGATCCACATCAGCCAGGGCATCCTGAACTACAGCGGACACATCCTTTACCGGATGACTGAACAGAGTCGCTACATAACTGACGTTATAGGTCGTTCCCATAACCTGCCCCTGAAAGCTATTCAGCCTGGGCCGCGTACTCAACACCAGAAATACCGCCACCAGCACAATGATGGCAGGTATCAATGATCGCTTCAGAGATCGGGAAAGCAAGTGGAGCTCCTGATAGATAGTGGTTCAATAGGGCGTGGGTCAATCTCAGGTAGCTCTCTTAACACAGTACGGGCAAGGATAACTACCTTATGTCGGTGCGCTGGAAAAGATGCTCTGAGAAAGCTCCCGGCTGCAAGCCTGGCCGGATTCTAGCACCTGCCTGTGGGATAATCATCAGGGATTAAACGGAACGATTCGGGCAGTTACTTAGGAGGCTGACTGAGAATAGACTGCAAGATTCAAGACCCGAGACTGGTTTCTGCTGAAGCTACCGCCAGGACATCGACAGTTTCCGCTGATTGGCAGCACAATCTTTAAGGTAGAGATTAATCAGGCTCTGATAGGGTATCCCCATTTCGTCAGAGAGAGCTTTAAAATAATCAATAACATCCTCATCAATGCGAATGGTCATCTGCTTTTTCAGCTTCTTGGCGTACGGGTTTTTTTCACCCTGACTAAAATCATACTCTTCTCTCATGGCTTCATTCTCGCTGTGTAGATGTCGGTTTCTTTTTTGGTTGCACTCCTCGCGGAAAAAATCCGGATCACCTCATCCATTCGGTAACAGTGACAGACAACTAAAATTTTCAGGCTTGCAGTCATACCAAGAAGGATAAAACGGTCATCCATTCCAGAGTGATCCGGGTCGCCTATGAGCAAGCCATTCTCATCAAAAAAGACAGTTCTGGCTTCATCAAAGCTGATACCGTGCTTTCTGAGATTACTACGGGACTTATCATCATCCCATTCAAAGGTAAGGTGCTTCATTCAACAAAGTGTAACTACAATGTAGTTTATTTCAAGCAGTCAGTTTAGGAAATCGGTGTCTTGAATCTTGAACTTCGTCCCAACATCGCCGCCCCATCAACCACCTGAGAAAGAAGCATTCCTCTCCCGCAGGCTGCTTTCTATAACTCATCAAGCAACTCATTTAAACGTGCTGGTATGTCCATACTGCTGTGCAAAATAGACAGGACGTATAAAACTTCCGATTGCGCACCATCGGAGGATTTTACAAATACAGTTTGTAGGTAAAGAGCCAGATTTCTTCCTGCTGAGCAATGGCTACCGGGTGAAAGCGGTAGAGTTCGCTCACTCATCACCTCCGGAATTGTTCAGTCTCTTTCTGGCTCTTGCCTTGATGTCATCAGCGTTGAGTGATTGAAACTCGTCTTCCGGTGTATTCAAGATGGGCTCCAGATGCCCTTTTAACCATTTGGCCGACTGTTCTTGCTGGCGTTTGTCGTTACGGATCAGGTCCCTCAGATAGTCGCTGGCGCTTGAGTATTCGCCTTGTTTAACCTGCTGGGCAACCCAGTCTCTGAGCTGGTCGGGTAATGAAATATTGAGTGTGGCCATAATTGTCTCCTTTATCATTTTATGACTGAATATTAGCAGATATTGGCAAAATTTGGCATTTTGGCAGGAGAGGGCCTACAAGCAACTTTTTACCATCACCATCAGGTCGCTGTGAAAATTTGTTTCTTATTGAAAACTTGTTTATTGATGTGGGAGGAAGGTATTGTTACGCTTGCCGTCAGGAATTCAGTGATCTGGTCAAAACCCGTTAATAACCCATTGATGCCTGGTTTCAGGCTGCTCTCTGTTAATGGCTCTTTATGACCATCTTCCTTTTGATAAATAACAAAAAAATAGCCCTGAAAGCAGATATCACAAAAATATACCAACAAATGGAGTCATGGCGATGAGCTTAAGTATTCTCGATTTGTTCAAGATTGGTGTAGGCCCTTCCTCATCCCACACGGTGGGTCCAATGGTAGCCGCCAACCGCTTCCTTGACGCCCTGCTCCAACAGGGGCAGCTTGAGAATACCCGTCAGATTCGTATTGAGCTCTACGGTTCCCTGGCCATGACCGGTGCAGGTCATGCCACCGACACGGCCGTGATGCTGGGCCTTATGGGTGAAAAACCGGACCAGCTCGATCCTGACCAGGCTCCGGCATTGATCAACAATGTCCGCAGCACCGGTGAGTTGATACTTGCTAACCAATATCCGATTCCTTTCATTGAAGATCAACACCTTCACTTTTTGCATGGTCACTCGCTTGCCAAGCACCCTAACGGTATGACGCTAAGAGCTTTTGATGCAGCAGGCCTTGAGCTTTTTCATGACAATTATTACTCCGTGGGCGGAGGGTTCGTACTGAATGAAGAGGAAACCGAACAGACAACTTCGGCAACGGACATTCAGATCCCCTTTCCGTTCAATAACGCTCAGGACCTTCTGGATATCGGAGACAGAACCGGACTCTCCATTGGTGAAATTGTCCTGGAGAATGAACAACATCTGGGAAGATCTGACCAGATCCAACCAGCGTTGCTGAATATCTGGCAGGTAATGGACCGCTGCATCAACCGTGGCTGTGAGCAAACCGGGGTACTTCCCGGCGGCCTGAACGTCAATCGTCGTGCACATCAGCTGCATCAGGAACTGTTGAACCGCCCGGAAGACCAGCAGGATCACCTGGAAGTCATGGACTGGGTCAACCTGTTTGCCATCGCTGTCAATGAAGAGAACGCCGTTGGTGGTCGTGTCGTTACCGCGCCAACCAATGGTGCAGCCGGTGTTATTCCGGCGGTTCTGGCCTATTACGATCGTTTTGTTCCGGGCAGCAGTGAAGCGGGTATTGTGACCTTTCTGGCCACCGCTGCTGCCATTGGCATGCTCTATAAAAAGAACGCCTCAATCTCGGCCGCTGAAGTGGGTTGTCAGGGGGAAATCGGGGTGGCCTGTTCCATGGCGGCAGGCGCTCTGTGCGCCGTCATGGGCGGCAATAACCGCCAGATTGAAAATGCCGCTGAAATAGGCATGGAGCACAACCTGGGCCTGACCTGTGACCCGATAGCCGGTCTGGTACAGGTCCCCTGTATTGAGCGCAATACCATGGGCGCTGTCAAGGCCATCAATGCGGCCCGCCTGGCCCTGAAAGGTGACGGGCAGCACCGGGTATCCCTTGATGACGTCATTGAAACCATGCGTCAGACGGGGCTGGATATGCAGGATAAATACAAAGAGACAGCCACCGGTGGCCTGGCTGTCAATGTCGTGATGTGCTGAAAGCCCAAATTGAAAACAACATTTGTCTTTTATTTCCACTACTGACCTTTGTCTTTAACAACAAATCAGTCAGTTCAAAAAATTTTTATTAAAATAACGTAATAGTGAAAACAGGACGACAACATGGCCGTTGAACACACTTCTACTCTGCCGACACTGGCAGAATTGGAACATAACGATGCCTTTACCCATCGTCACACAGGTTCTGACCAGCAGGAGCAGCAGGCCATGCTGGCAAGTCTCGGGCTCAAATCGCTGGCAGAGCTGATCAATGACACCGTTCCGGGCAGCATCCGGTTAAACCGGGAGTTAGCACTTCCTGCGGGAAAAACAGAGCAGCAGGCCCTTGCCGGGCTCTATGAGCTGGCCCGGCAAAATACAGTGAATAAGTCGTACATTGGCATGGGTTATTACAACACCGAAGTGCCCAATGTCATTCTGCGTAATCTGCTGGAAAACCCCGGCTGGTATACCGCCTATACCCCTTATCAGCCCGAAATCTCTCAGGGCCGGTTGGAAATGCTGCTGAACTTCCAGCAGATGGTTATGGACCTCACGGGTATGGAAGTTGCCAATGCCTCCCTTCTGGATGAAGCAACTGCCGCTGCCGAAGCCATGACCCTCTGCCTGCGCAGCGTGGGACGCAGCAAAGCGGCCTCACAAACATTCTTTGTGGCCGATGACGTGCACCCACAAACCATTGATGTGATGAAAACCCGCGCCGACTGGCTGGGCATCAACGTTATCGTTGGCAACCCCCATACCGAACTGAGCAATCACGATGTATTTGGTGTGCAGCTTCAGTATCCGGGCACCTACGGTAACATCACAGATATTGAGAGTATTGCCGCCATGGCGCGGCAACAGGGAGCCATGGTTTCGGTAGCCACGGATCTGCTGGCCCTGACATTACTGAAATCCCCCGGGGAGCTTGGAGCTGATATTGTTCTGGGTAACACCCAGCGCTTTGGCGTGCCCATGGGCTTTGGCGGCCCTCACGCTGCCTTTTTTGCCACCACCGGTAAACTGAAACGCTCAATCCCCGGCCGGGTTATCGGGGTATCCAAAGACAGCCGTGGCAATACCGCCCTGCGTATGGCCATGCAGACCCGTGAGCAACATATTCGCCGGGAAAAAGCCACTTCCAACATCTGTACTGCCCAGGCTCTGTTGGCCAACATGGCGGCCGCTTATGGGGTCTACCACGGTCCGGAAGGGTTAAAAACCATTGCAGAACGCGTACACCGCCTGACCCGAATCCTTCATCATGGACTCACTGAAATGGGTTTCCAGTGCAACCAAACCTTCTTTGATACCCTGACCTTCAAGGTTGGCAGTGAGCAGGAAACCATTATCCAGCGGGCGCTGAAATATGGTTGCAACCTGCGCCGAATTGGTTCTGACCGCCTGGGTGTCAGCCTTGATGAAACCACCCGCTCTGAAGACATTATTGAACTGTTCAATATCTTTATGGGTGACGGCAAAGAGCTGAATATTGCCTCTATTGACCGCCAGATCTCGGCCAATAACAGTCAGCTGCCTCATACCCGGAGCACCATCGGACTCTCACCGGAACTGCGACGTTCAGACAGCATCCTGAGTCACCCGGTATTCAACAGCCATCACTCAGAAACCGATATGATGCGTTATCTGAAGCGGCTGGAAAACAAGGATTACTCACTGGTTCATGGCATGATTCCACTGGGTTCATGCACCATGAAACTCAATGCTGCAGCAGAAATGCTGCCGGTTTCCTGGCCGGAATTTTCCAGTATTCACCCTTTCACGCCCAAAGATCAGGTTCCGGGTTACCTGACCATGATCCGGCAACTGGAACAGGCTCTGGTGGAGATTACCGGTTATGACGCCATCTCCATGCAGCCAAACTCCGGAGCCCAGGGGGAATATACTGGCCTGCTGGCTATCCGTAATTATCAACGGGCAAACCGGCAGGAGCACCGCGATGTATGCCTGATCCCCTCTTCCGCTCACGGCACCAATCCCGCTTCAGCGGCGATGCTCGGGATGAAAATTGTGATTGTCGCCTGTGATGACAGCGGTAACGTGGATGTCAATGACCTGAGAGCCAAAGCTGAAGAGTACAGTGAACGCCTCTGTGCTCTGATGGTCACCTACCCTTCCACCCACGGGGTATACGAAGAAGAGATTCGTACCATCTGCCAGATCATTCATGATCATGGCGGCCAGGTCTATATGGATGGTGCCAATATGAACGCCATGGTCGGTGTCTCCCGCCCGGGTGATATCGGCTCCGATGTCTCCCATCTCAATCTGCACAAGACCTTTGCCATTCCCCACGGTGGTGGCGGTCCGGGTATGGGCCCCATTGGTGTCAAGAGCCATCTGGCACCTTACCTGCCCAACCATTCGATAAGCCCGGTCGAAGGCCGCAATGAAGGCCGCAATCAAAGCATTGTCGCCGTATCTGCTGCGCCTTACGGCAGCTCGTCCATACTGCCCATCAGCTGGATGTACATCACCATGCTGGGCAGCCAGGGTCTACGGGAGTCAACAGAGCTGGCCATCCTGCATGCCAACTACATGGCAAAACGGCTGGGTGATCATTACCCGATTCTCTATCAGGGCAGAAACAACCACGTTGCCCACGAATGCATCCTTGATATTCGCCCGATCAAAGAAGCCTGCGGTATTACCGAGGAAGATATTGCCAAACGCCTGATGGACTATGGTTTCCACGCCCCGACCATGTCTTTCCCCGTGGCCGGAACCCTGATGATCGAGCCAACCGAGTCTGAATCCAGGGAAGAAATAGACCGCTTTATTGATGCGATGATCTCAATCAAGCAGGAAATTGATCAGGTCGCCAACGGCACATGGCCAAAGGACAACAACCCTCTGGTCAACGCCCCCCACACCATGGCAGACCTGGCGGACGATGAATGGCAACGCCCATACAGCAGGAAGGTCGCGGCATTTCCGTCAGCTGCCGGTCATAAGTCGAAATACTGGCCTGCGGCCAATCGCATCGACAACGTTTATGGCGACCGCAATTTTATCTGTTCATGCCCCGGCATTGATAATTATCAATAAATGGAGATGAGGTATGTCTGAAGCGTCTTCTGAAAGTCTGAAAAGAACCCCGTTATATGGTCTTCATCTGGCCCGGGGAGCAAAAATGGTGCCTTTTGCCGGTTATGAAATGCCGGTGCAGTACCCATCCGGGGTTAAGAACGAGCATATCCACACACGCAGTAAGGCCGGACTTTTTGATGTCTCCCATATGGGGCAGCTGAAACTGTCCGGTGAAGGGGCTGACCATTTCCTGGAATCCCTGGTGCCGGTTGATATAGCAGGCCTTGCCATTGGCAGGCAGCGTTACGCCCTGTTTACCGATGAGGCTGGGGGTATCCTTGATGACCTGATGGTCACCCGTTACCACGACTGCCTCTACCTGGTGGTTAATGCGGCGTGCAAGGCGCAGGATATTCAGCATATCCGGTCCAGACTGCCGGAAGGTATCAAGCTGGACGTTCTCGATAACCGGGCACTGGTTGCTCTTCAGGGACCCATGGCCGCAAAGGTTATGGCAAAGGTTTTTCCGGAGGTGGCTGACATGGTCTTTATGGACTCCCGCCAGCTATCCATCGATGAGGCACCCTGTTTTGTCAGCCGTTCCGGGTATACCGGGGAAGATGGCTTTGAGATTTCCATCCCGGAAAAAGACGCTGAACGCATCACCCGGCTACTGCTCGACCATCCGGAGGTTGAATTAATTGGCCTGGGTGCCAGAGACTCCCTCCGGCTGGAATCGGGCCTCTGTCTTTACGGCCATGATATGGATGTCAATACCACCCCTATTGAAGCGAGCCTGATGTGGGCCATCAGTAAAAATCGTCGTCATGATGGTGAGCGGGCAGGCGGCTTCCCCGGAGCCGAAAAAATTCTGCAGCAGATTGAGAACCGACAGGTGGCCACCAAACGCATTGGTTTGGTTGGCAGTAGTCGAGCCCCGGTTCGTGAAGGGGCAGAACTGGTTGATGATCTTGGTCAGCCTATTGGTCGGGTAACCTCCGGCACCTTTGGCCCAACAGTTGGGGCACCGGTTGCGATGGCTCTGATCAACGCTGATTATGCGGCATTGGGAACTGGAGTGTATGCACTGGTCAGAGGTAAAAAGTTGCCAATGACCGTCAGTAAAATGCCATTTATCGAACAGCGTTATTACCGGGGCTGATTGATATCTCATAATGACTGCCGACTTACAGTTGGCAGCTTTGTTGATTCATTATCCCTTCTGGTTCCCATATCAATATCACCATCCTCATTTCTATCGTTAGCCAATGCAATGAGTATCACTAATCCTTGATATTTAATAAAAAATCAATGAGATAGGTCTTTTCCGGGGTAGAAAGTTAATATTTATTAGGAAATAATGCATAATCAACCTAAACAGAGTGCAATCAACAGCTGGCAACCTACTGGCTGCGATATGCACTGATTCATTTAGACCATGACCACACTCCTGACTCATTTATTTGCTGGGCAGGAAATTTGAGGTTTTTGGATCATACTTTCGTGCATGGCTGAGTTTGAGGAGCCCAGGGCTTGTTATGAAGCAGTTTACAGCCGTAAAAAAGAGAGAGACCAGCCTGCGTCACTGGTTAACGTTTTTAATTCCATCACTGATTGGTCTGTTGCTATTTGTCACTCCGGTCAGTATTAATGATGAATTTACCATCCCTGTTGCCCTGCTGGCCGGCGGGTTAAAAGCGCTGCTCAAAGACCAGCTGACCACCATCATTACTATTATTGTCAGCTTTACCGGATGCATCACCATCATTACCAAGCTGTTTCAGCCAAAAGCAATAATGACGCGCCCATTTCTTAACTCTCTGTTTGATATTACCCCACTCTGGTGCCTGGTAAGGGTTGCTGGCATGGTCTTTGTGCTTTCCAGCTTTTTCGAGTTTGGTCCGCAAGCCATCTGGTCAGGAGCCACTGGTGGCATGGTTTTAAATGACCTGATGCCGACCCTGTTTTCGGTCTTTATCTTTGCCGGACTTTTGCTGCCACTGTTAATGAACTTTGGCTTGCTGGAACTGCTGGGCACACTGATGACACGCATAATGCGGCCGGTATTCAATCTGCCCGGCCGTTCAGCTATTGACTGTATTGCCTCATGGCTGGGGGATGGCAGCGTTGGTATCCTGATGACCAGTAAGCAATATGAAACCTCCTATTATACTCAGCGTGAAGCTGCGGTGATCGGTACCACTTTCTCTGTTGTTTCAATTACCTTCTCACTGGTGGTGATTGCCCAGGTGGGTCTGGAACACATGTTTACCCGCTTCTACCTGACCGTCTGCTTTGCCGGGCTGGTTGCCGCTTTTATCGTCCCCAAGCTGCCCCCCCTGTCCAGAAAAAAAGACGTGTTCATCTGCGGCAAAACCCGCAGTGATGATGATGAAATTATTCCTCAGGGTACCAGTGCTTTTGCCTGGGGTCTGGAGCAGGCACTGGAGAAAGCCGCAAAAATCACCCATCCCATGAAGATCATTCAGGATGGTTGCAAGAACGCCATCGATATGGTGTTTGGGGTACTGCCAGTGGTGATGGGTATCGGTACCATTGCACTGATCATTGCCGAATACACCCCGGTCTTCCAGTACCTGGGCATGCCTTTTCTGCCGTTGCTGGAGTGGTTACAGATTCCTGAAGCCCAGGCGGCCTCAACCACCATGATGGTGGGCTTCACCGATATGTTCGTGCCCTCTATCCTGGCGGCATCCATTGACAATGATATGACCCGGTTTGTAATTGCGGCATTATCCCTGACTCAGCTGATTTACCTGTCTGAGGTGGGTGCTTTGCTCCTGGGAAGCAAGATTCCGGTCACCTTGTTTGAGCTATTTATTATTTTTATTCTAAGGACGCTGGTCACACTGCCCGTTATTGCCGCGATTGCCCACCTTATCTTCTGATACCGAAAAGTGAGCCTCAGATTGCTGAGGAGCCTGTCGGACGCTTAAGTCCGACAGGCTCCTGAGGCTCAGGTCCAAATCATTTAATCAGCCTGGCGACATCACGAAACTGTGGTGCGTCGGCAGATTTCATCAGTTCAAACAGCGCCATTTCAACGGTTGTCAGATCAGCCCCCTGGGCTGACATTTTATCCAGAGCCACCTCTTTGCTCTGTAATGTTCTTGATGAAACCCCATCAACCAGCACTTCTACCTCATAGCCTCCGGCAAGAAGATCCATCGCCGTCTGATAGACGCAGATATGGGTCTCTATGCCGGTCAACAACACCTGTCTGCCACCTGTCTGTTCAAGTGCTGACATAAAAGCAGGCTCACCACAGGCACTGAAGGATGTTTTTCTCACCGGGCTGAAGTCCGATAACTCATCAGCCAGTTCAGGAATTGTGCCTCCCAGCTTTTCCGGAACCTGCTCCAGCCAGAGAATCGGAATATCAAGCAATCTGGCCCCTTTAACCATGGTCACAATATTATCAAAGAGTGACTCATGTTCATGCATCAGGGTGGCCAGCTTGCCCTGAACATCCACAACCACGAGCACCGTCGTATCAAGATTTAACATACCTGTTTCTCCTGCCCCTTAGATCAATATTATTTTCGAAATCCCTTGGTCCTAGCACATGGTTTCAATGAGGTTGACGTGTACAATCTCCGTTCACCCTGAGCGGAGTCGAAGGGTGCTTGGCACGATCTATCAGAGTCCGGAGTTTCCGCCTTTAGGCCCTATGGGTCCTTCGACAGGCTCAGGACGAGCGGAGTGCGGAGGAGGCGTCAAACTCATTGAAAACATGCATTAGATAATAACCGGAGCCAGCAGAAAACCAAAAATCACACAAAGCAGGATGCAGATCACTCCGGGTACAAAGAAAGGATGATTAAACACCATCTTGCCGATCCGGGTAGAACCTGTTTCATCCATCTCGACGGCTGCAAGCAAGGTAGGGTAGGTTGGCAAAACAAACAGGGCACTGACCGCAGCAAATGACGCGATAGCGGTCACCGGGTCAACAATCATCAGGGCTGCAGGCATCAGAGCCCGGGTCGTTGCGGCCTGGGAATACAGTAACATGGACGCCAGAAACAGTGCCAGGGCAAGCAGCCAGGGATAGTGATCAAGAATATCCCCGGCGGTCTCCTGAACATTCTCAAGGTGGGCACCAACAAATGTATTCCCCAGCCAGGCAACGCCCAGAACACAGATACACGCACTCATACCCGACTTGAAAGTCTGGGCATTCAGAATGTGATTGGTATCTATATGGGTAACCAGGGTAATCAGGCACGCTGCACTGAGCATAAAGGCAAAAATGGCGCTGTCTCTGGGCAGTACGGGATTGTCAATAACACCCACCTTATCGCTGACCAGCGTCGCATATACCACCACCGCCAGGATGCTCAGGCCAAAAATCAGCACGGACATCCTTGCCCCGGGCTTTATTCGATTATCCACAACCTCTGCAGGTTGAATCAGCCCTTCAGAGAGCTTGTGCAGATACACTTCATCTTTGTGCAGTTCACAGCCAAGGTAATTACACACCAGCGACGTCAACATCACGGCAACAAATGTGGTAGGAATGCAGATCAGGAGCAGATCCAGATAATCAACACCAAAGGGTTCCAGCATACCGCTGAATACCACCACAGCGGCGGAGACCGGAGAGGCGGTAATGGCGACCTGAGAGGCAATCACCGAAATACTCAGAGGTCGGGATGGGCGAATCCCATTCTCACGGGCAACAGCAGCAATAACCGGCAATGTTGAATAGGCCGTATGGCCTGTGCCAGCCAGCAACGTCATAAAGTAAGTGATAGCCGGTGCCAGGAACGTCACGTACTGCGGCCGCCTTCTAAGCAATTTATCCGCAATATATACCAGATAATCAAGCCCGCCAGCGACCTGCATGGCTGCCACAGCACCAATGACAGACATGATGATAAGGATCACATCCACCGGGATGGTGCCAGGATTCATCCCAAGCCCCAGGGTAAGCACCACAACCCCGACAGCACCGGCAAAACCAATACCAATGCTGCCCAACCGGGCTCCCAGGAAAATAAATGCCAGAACAATGATCAACTGCAACCAGGTCATGCCAAATCCCCTGAGAAATTAATCTTAAGTCAATGGATAGATAATTTAAGATAGCCTGAAAACGGCAAAAGACGTTTCAACACCGGTCAGGTGATGCTCAGAATCAGAACCGAAACAACCATCAGGAGGCATTACAACTCGTCCGGGGGAGGGAACTTGATACTGTGCATAGTATCTTCAATGTCAGACTCCCACATTGAGGGAACCACCCAGGACGTCAGAAAAACAGTGGCCATCAGGCCGGCTGTGAGCGGGAAGTAATTATTAATACCAAACTGCCCCATCAGCAGATAAGAAACGGAAGGGGTACCAATAAATGCCAGCCCGGGCACGAACCAGGAAAACAACCTGCGCGTGGTGAAGGTAATGACCTCACTTTTAGAGCGAACGGATGCCTCCGCTGCCAGACATAGGTTTTCGGTGTAAACCCGGAATGTGGTAACATTCGGAACCTGTTTGACCACCTTTTTACGCACCGTTCTGGTTCTCTCCCTGGGAGTCATTCTGTCACCCCGTGCGCCCCATACATAAGTGTCAGAATGCTGATAATAAATTTCGGTTTCATCTTCCTCTTCAACAACCTCAATATCTTTGCTGCCACCTTCGTGTAACATCACTTCACAATAATTCCAGGCGATGGGAACAGGCCCCATGGAAAAATACCCTTTCCTGTCTACCCTGATAATCTGACCACTTCTGAATGCACTTCGCTTTGATATGGTTTTATTCCAGTGATGAAGAAACGTTCGGTCAGACTCCTCATACCGACCTGTTCGTTTGAAAAAATCCGTCTCTTCAAATTCGACAACTTGATAGACGTCAGTTACCAGTTCCTTTGTTGCATAATAGAAATTGTACAGGGACGAAAACAGTGAATTTTCTTCATCCCATATCTCCAGCCTCGGCATAAAAGGTTTTACAACATCAATAACAATCAGTTCATTTTTGTGTTCCTCTGACACTTTGGTTCCCACTTCTGCCGTCTCTGCCCCGAGACGTTCCACCAGAACGGGATGATTATGATATTTATTGTCGGTAATGCCCGGACTGCGTACCTCAGAGCCCAGTTTAAAATCAGCAACAACATTCTTTACAACCCAGCCATAAGGCACGCCTGCAATAGCATAAGGCCAGTTTGTAGTCCCGGTATCTTCATTCAAAATATTATCAAAGGTACCGAGCATGACACTGTCCATATACCTCATATAGTGTTTACCACGGCGCACCGGATCTAACACGTGATGGTTGAAAACATCCTGATACTCCGAAGCAAAGTTGATAAAAGGACGGATCAGGAGGTCCATCATCAGGTCATTAAACAGGTAGTTACTATTATCAATGATCGACATGTATAGAGAGGTTGCATTCTTATTTCTGGATCGAATCAGATCCTGGTAATATTCACTGTCTGCATATTGTTTCTCCGGTTCGTTGCCTGCTTCATTTTCTTCAGCATCATCATCCAGATCTTCCTCAATCACATCGTCTTCATCATCCAGATCTCCCTCAATTAAATCGTCTTCATCATCCAGATCTTCCTCAATTAAATCTTCATCATCCAGATACATTGATGATTCTGAGATATTTTCAGTATGCTCATCTACGCCGGCCGTGGTATTAATGGCCAGTAAACTGAACATAAGAACAATTAAAAATGAGAAATCATGAACAACTCGATTCTGCCTCATCATACTCCCCGGAAAGCATTTTATTCTTTTCAGGTATGTCACTATTCAATAATGAAAGACAATTTCATCCCTTAAAAAAAGATAAATAATGTAATCAAATCGTAATAATCCGATTCACAAAAATCTTCAGCCCTTATGGGACAACAAACACGTAAATTTGTTCCATTAAAAAGTCCAAAGGCCGAAAAATACTGAGACACCTGTGCTGGGTGCAAACATTGAGTGGACGACAGCAGTAGTTATGTGCGTGAAAAAAATTTGCTGATAGAATGTCCCGACACGTTTAATAACAAGGCAAGAGGTCGATGGAAGCCACTAATCTTACCCCGGCTCCAGTGTGGAGAAGAGCTGCGGCCATGTTGTACGATTCTCTGTTAATCCTGGCACTGCTGTTTATGGCCGGTTTTATTAATCTGTTCATCCAGATACAGATTTTCGGTGATGAGCAACTGAAAACCATGACTGAAGAGGGCTACCAGCTTGGAGGCCCCTTTTTCTACGCCGCCCTGCTGGTCATCATTTACGGCTTCTTTGGCTTTTTCTGGACCCGGTCAGGACAAACCCTTGGTATGCAGGCCTGGAGAATAAAAGTGGTCAGCAGCGACAATCATTTGATCAGCCCATGGCAAAGCGTGATCCGTTTTCTGATTGCCATTCCGGCATTGTCGCTTGCGGGTATCGGGCTTCTCTGGGCACTGATCGACCATCAGCGGCGAAGCTGGCAGGATCTGGCATCGTCATCCAAAGTCATTCTTCTGGAAAAACCGGTAAAGAAAACATGATCACAGTCTTCTAACATCTCAGTTCAGCTTCATAAATAAGCGGCACTGGTTACACTACCAGCATTAATATTTACAGACGACTGTTCACTGCTGCCTGCCGCTCGATACACATATACCGAAACATTTATTGGTATTTTCACCTATCCGGCATTAGAATGAAACCATCGTCATTCACCGGCAACGGTCTACCAACAAGACTATCGATGGCTTTTCATTGCAGATAGGCTTTCAGCAGGCAGCAAAAAAGGGAGGCTCCAGTATGAACACCCGGCTATTTGAACAGGTTGTATCTCAACTGGCGGAAGTCTTTCGTCGTTTATCAGGCAATCCGGAATCTTTCCACCACTCAGATCAACTGGAAGAGTGCAGGCTCTACTGCCCGATCACACGAACCCCACAAAAGCCTGTAAGAAGAACTCCCGGGCACCCTTTCCAGCGATAATCTCCATCCCCATCGTTCCCACGCTCTGCGTGGGAATGCATAAAGAAGCCTAAAGGATACGAACAATCTCCGTTCACCCTGAGCGGAGTCGAAGGGTGATTGGCACAGTCCTTTATTCAGGGCATGGAGCCTACGCCCTTTAGCCCTTTATGCAGCCCGCCTTAACATCACCGCACCCGCCAGCAGGCAGATGATGACTGGAATCATTACCGATAATACCGGCGGAAACCCGAATACCAGGCTGGATGGTCCCATCAGGTTCTGAACGATCATAAAGACAATGCCAGTGATCACCCCGGAGAAGATCCGCAATCCCATACTGACGGAACGCAAAGGACCAAAGACAAAAGAGATGCCCACAATAACCAGGGAGAGTATGGATAACGGCTGAAGCAGCTTTGTCCACAGTGCCAGATCATACTCTCCGGCATCCAGCCCCTGTGCTTTCAAGTACTTCGTATAAGTGAGCAGGCCGGATATGGGCAATGCTTCAGGTTTGACCACCACCACTTTCAACAGTGTTGTTGTCAGGCTGGTATCCCAGGGTTCAACCAGACTCTGCTCAGTAATAAACTGTTCATTCTTACGGCGTATGGTGGTGACATCCTCCAGCAACCAATGATCACCCTGATAGATTCCCCGTTTGGCAAAAGCGCTTTCCTGAAGCTTCATCTCATCATCAAACACATAACGACTCACGCCGTAAAGCACGCCGTTTGGCTCGACCGCATTGAAGTACATAAATTCATGGCCTTCACGATGCCAGAAGCCTTCTCCGGTGTATGTGCCATCAGCGGAGCGGGCTATCGCTTTTCTGGTCTCGCCAACCTGCTCGGCCATGGGAGCAAGATATTCGCCAAGCATCAATCCGGTAATAATCATGACCAGGGTGGGCTTTATGACTGCCCCCAGAATACGCCACAGCGAAATACCAGCGGCCCTCATAACCACCAGCTCACTGCTGGACGCCATGGAGCCCAGCCCCATAAGGCAGCCAACCAGTGCCGACACGGGAATCAGCTCGTACAGTTTTTTGGGTATCATCAACAGGGTATATATCAAAGCGTCCAGCGACTGATAGTTGCCCCTGACATCATCCAGCTGCCCCAGAAAAGCAAACAACGCTTCCAGAAATACCAGAATCAGCAGGACAATCACCGTTGCCCCCAGAACATTTCTGGATATGTAACGATCCAGCTTACGCATTTCCAGCCCTCCGGCGCGCCAGCCAGAGTTTACCCGGCTCAACAAGGTACAACAGCAAAGCAATCAGCAAGAAAAGAATATGAATCGGCCACAGACCAATATCCGGCGACAGTCGCCCATCCTCAATCGCGCCACGGCCACTCATTAATAAAGCCAGATACAGCAGATACAGCAATATTCCGGGCAACAGCTTCACATAACGCCCCTGTCTGGGATTAACCCGGGCCAGGGGCAATGCCATCAGCACCACGATGGGTATTAACAGTGGCAAAGAGATGCGCCACTGCAGCTCAGCACGATGGCCCGGGGTGTCGGACGCCAAAAGTGTCGCCGTTGGCAGAGCCTGCTCCTTGCTGATCTCTTTTCCGGAGCGGCGCTCTTCCATACGAAGGCCGTAATGTTCAAAGGCAATTTCCCGCAAAGGCAATGCGCCGGGCGTCAGGTCATAGCGGTAACCATCATCCAATATCAGATAGCGCTGCCCACCCTCTGCTGCATTGACTTCAAGGTTTGCCGTTTGCGCCAGCAGCAAGGTCATCGAACCTGTGTTCTTGCTATCCCCGTTACGGTTGGCGATAAAAACCCTGTTCATCTGCTGGCGGTCGTCGGTTAACGTCTCTGCATAAGTCACGCGCTGCCAGCCAAACTTCTGGAAACGTCCGGAAACCAGGGTATCAAACTCGGTCAGAGCGTCCTGCTCGACAAAAATGCTTTCAACTTTCTGTATTCCCCGGGGGGCAACTACCAGGCTTAACAGCGCAACCACCAGCATAACCCCGACCGCAGGCACCATGGTTATGCCTAAAAGTTGATGATGGCTGAGACCACAGGCGCTGAGCACCGTCATTTCGTTATCAACATACAGCCTGCCATAGGCGAGAATAATGCCCAGGAAAAGCCCCAGGGGCAGTATCATGACCAGAAACTCCGGGATCCGGTAAGCCATGATGGCAAAGAGAAAATCCGCTTTCAGTGTCCCGGTGGCCGCCTGTGCCAGATAGTTCACAAAGCGCCCACTCATGATAATGAGCAATACGACAGACGTCACTGCTAACATAACCTGCAGCATCTGTCTGGACAGGTAACGAAATATGATTAAAGGCATGCCTTGGTGAAATTCATCAAATCAAAACGAACAATTATACGTCAGTCGCCTTAAAAAACCGGTATAATCCCGGCCCGTCTGACAGAATCGTAGAATAAACATACAATTAACCCAATGACTTCTACGTTCTGATAGCCGTCTGGATAATGCCTGAATATCCCATATCCGGACTAAAGCGTCTGGTTGAATTGGCTTAACCGTATTATTATCCATGAAATCGGATAACTTGTCCCCTTGGAGAGACCATGGAATTTGTTGTTAAGAGTGGTGCTGCAGAAAAACAGAAAACTGCCTGCCTTATTTTGGGCGTCCACAAGAAAACGCTTCCCCCCTCTGCGACAGCCTTAGACTCGTTAACCGAGGGGTATCTTGCCGACATACTCAAACGTGGTGATCTGGATTTCAAGCCCGGCCACTCACTGATGCTTCTGCACAGCCGACATGCGCCGGTTGAGCGTCTGCTGCTGCTGGCCATGGGTGAAAATGATAAGCCATTAACAGAAGCCGGGTTTAACAAACTGACGGTCAACCTGGCCAGCCAATTGAAATCGCTGAATGCCAGGGAAGCAAGCATTGCCATCGAAGATATCAACGTCGAGGGCAAGTCACTGCACTGGATCACCCGTCAGTTGGTTGAAGCGATTGAATATGCATTTTATCAGTTCAGCCAGTTTAAAAACGACACCGGCAAAGGCGCTCTTTCGAAGATCAGTCTGAAGAAGGTGACACTGCTGGCGGACCGTAAGAATGCCGAAGAAGTGAAAGCCGGTCTGGCCCAGGGGCAGGCCATTGGTAATGGTCGGAATGTGGCCCGAACCCTGGGCAACCTGCCAGGCAATATCTGCCATCCAACCTACCTTGCCGATGAAGCCAAAGCATTAGCGAAACAGCATGCCAAACTGACCACCAAGGTGCTCAATGAAAAACAGATGTCTGACCTTGGCATGAGTTCCCTGCTCTCCGTCAGTGCCGGTTCCGAACAGGAAGCCCGGCTGATCTGTATGGAGTTCAAAAATGGCAAACGCGGTGCCAAACCTCTCGTTCTGCTGGGTAAAGGGATCACCTTTGATACCGGTGGCATCTCCCTGAAACCCGGTGCCGCCATGGATGAAATGAAATTTGATATGTGCGGTGCCGCCAGCGTATTCGGCGTGATGAACGCCATTATTGAGCTGGATCTGCCCATTAATGTCATTGGCATGGTGGCTGCGGCAGAAAACATGCCCAGCGGTAAGGCCACCCGTCCGGGGGATATCGTAACGTCCATGTCCGGCAAGACCATTGAAATTCTCAATACCGATGCCGAAGGTCGTCTGGTGCTTTGTGATGCCCTCACCTACGCAGAACGTTACAAGCCGGAAGCGGTGATCGATATTGCCACCCTGACGGGTGCCTGCATCGTTGCCCTGGGCCATCACACCACCGGCCTGCTCAGTAATAATGAACCGCTGGCTGAAGAGCTGATCAGTGCCTCCAAAGAAGCCATGGACCGGGCATGGCAGCTGCCGATGGGTGAAGAATATACTCGCCAGCTGGACAGCAACTTTGCCGATATGGCCAATATTGGCGGTCCTGCTGCGGGTACCATTACCGCTGCCTGCTTCCTGGCTAAATTTGCCGCAGCCTACCCTTGGGCGCACCTGGATATCGCCGGAACCGCCTGGCAATCAGGCAAGGAAAAAGGGGCTACCGGTCGTCCAGTGCCCATGCTGGTACAATACCTGCTGAATAAAATCTGATTGTTGCCAGTACTGATGACAGGCCCTGATCGATCAGGGCCTTTTTGTTTGCTCAGATTAGTTTATGATTTCCCCATGACCAGAGTGACTTTCTACCTTTTAGACAGCAATCTTGACAATAACGGGCAAAACGAACAGCAGTTTGCCTGCCGCCTTATCGACAAAGCATGGCGTGGAGGCCTGCCCATGCATATCCATACGGCGGATGAAAGCAGCTGCCAGTCCATGGATCAACTGCTCTGGTCATGGCGGGAGGATAGCTTTCTTCCCCATGGGATTATTTCACCCATCCAGGGCAATACCCCGGAAAGTGTACTTTTGGCCAGAGAGTCTCCCATCACCCTGGGGTTTGACCACCCTGCCGTAGCATCAAAGCGGTTGCTGATTAATCTCAGCCCTGAAGTTCCTCCATTCTTCAAAGACTTTGCCCGCGTTTGTGAAGTCGTGGTTCAGAACCCGGACCAGAAAGCGGTTTCCAGGGCGAAGTTCCGGGCCTATCGTCAGGCGGGTATAGAGCCAGAAGTACACAATATGTAGGCCCTGTCACCCCTTGCCAGCAGATACCGTTCACCCATAGTTTGTCTATCCTTTTTAATAAGAAAGCAGACACACATCGCTTTCAAATAAAAATTCTCTAACCATTGAACGGTAAAATAATGATGAAAACATTGAACGCAATGCTGGTCAGTCTGGCGCTGGCTGTACCGGCCACCAGTCAGGCTATGGATATTTATGCTTTTGCCCGGGGTGGGGCGGCTTATACGGCGATTAAAGATACTGAGGCTGTCAATCCTTTCATTGCAGTTGCGGCTGCTAATGCACCTTCTACTACCCCTGATGCATCCCAAGGCAGCATGGGGATAGCCAATCTGAATAACGATCACAGCGTTGCAGTTGGAGCATTTGGTGCCGGGTTTGTAGTTAACCCCAGTTTCCGTCTGGAGCTTGAAGGGTCTTTTCAGAAGGAATCTGATTATCAGATAGACGTAGCGCTCGGTTGGCAAGTAAACACTGGTCCATTCAATACAACACTTCTTGGCACTGCATATAACAAAATCAATATTGAATCTGATGTCTACATGCTGAAAGCCTATTACGACATCCCCCTCAACAAGCATGTAGTTCCCTATCTTATGGCCGGTGCAGGCTATGCAAAGAACAAGACATCCGGTGTACAGACCTTTTCAGACAACGCCAACTGGAATGAAAAATGGGATGACCACAGAAACAATGAAATGGCCTGGACAGTAGGTGCAGGAATTTCCTATATATTCAGTAAACACCTTGCCCTGGATCTTGGGATAGAACATCGCAACCTCGGAGACTGGGAACTGAAAAACCTGCCGACTACCGGTGACGAGTCTCTCAAGGGCAAGCTGGAATCCACCACACTGCTGATGGGCCTGCGTTACCACTTCTAACTATCCCTCACTAATATTTCTGCACAGGCCGCAGTAAGCTCCTGTGCAATACCCCCTCCAAAACACCTTCTTAAGACAAGCCAGGCCAATAAAAGCCAAACTCCCGTCTATAATCATCGTGGCATGCTGAATTTCGGTCATCCCCGTAGTGCAATTTAAGAGGATTGCGCTAATATAGCGCGCTTTTTGGCACATCGGTCATAATCTTCAGGCAAAACACTGCGGGGAAGCGTATGATTGAGATGGCCCGAGTAGCCTGAGAACCTGCTGTTCGATACAGAGGCTCTCTCACCGTAAACCATTTTCAAAATACAGTCCGCCGGTCCATCTCCGGCCTACGCACCGCCCGGGCGGTAACGTATAATGGCGGTCTGTCAGTCAGGCAAGGTTAGTAGTCAAATATGACGAGTTTCGTTTCTGGGCAACGCTGGATTAGTGATACTGAGACCGAACAGGGGCTGGGCACTGTGCTCACCTTTGACAGTCGAATGGTCACCCTGCTGTTTCCTGCCACCGGGGAAACCCGGCTTTACTCCATAAACAACTGCCCTCTGACCCGCGTTGAGTTCAACCCCGGAGATCGTGTCGAAAGCCACGAGGGCTGGATCATACTGGTCACCGAGGTGATTGAGAAAGATGGCCTGCTAACCTACTGCGGAACCCTCCCTGACGGAGAAACACGACAGCTGCCAGAAGCCGAGCTGGGCAACCATATTCGCTTCAACAAGCCACAGGATCGGATGCTGGCGGGACAGATTGACCAGAACAGCAACTTTACCCTGCGTTACAAGACACTCCAGTATAACTACGGTCTGCGCAAGTCCCCGATGCGTGGCCTGATTGGCCCACGCACCAGCCTGATTCCCCACCAGCTGCATATTGCCCGGGAGGTATCCCAGCGTCATGCGCCACGGGTTATGCTGGCCGACGAAGTGGGCATGGGTAAAACCATTGAAGCCGGCCTGATACTGCACCAGCAACTGATTACCGGCCGTGCCAGCCGGGTACTGATTCTCTTGCCGGAAAGCCTGGTACACCAGTGGCTGGTGGAGATGCTGCGCCGTTTCAACCTGCGTTTCAGTGTCTTTGACGAAGAGCGCTGCCGTCAGTCTCCGGATGAAAACCCGTTTAATACCGAGCAGCTGATTATCAGCAGCATCGGTTTTCTCTGTCATGATGACGAGCGCCGCAAACAGGCGCTGGAAGCGGACTTCGACCTGTTGATTGTGGATGAAGCCCATCACCTTATCTGGTCTGAAGAAGAGACCAATGCGGAATACCGCTGTGTTGAAGCGCTGTCCCTGCAGATTCCGGGACTCCTGCTGCTGACCGCGACGCCGGAGCAGATGGGAGCCAAAAGCCACTTTGCCCATCTGCGTCTGCTGGACCCGGACCGCTTCCATGATCTTGCCGTCTTTGCCGCCGAAGAAAGCCGTTATGAGCCGGTGGCAGAGGCTGTTCAGGAACTTCTGAACAATGACAATCAGACGCTCCCTGCCAAGGCAAGGGACCATCTGATCAGTTTCCTTGGAGAAGACAGCAAGTCGCTGATTAATATCCTTGACCAGGGTGATGAAGAGGCTCGAAACACGGCCCGAACCCAGCTGCTGCGCCGCCTGCTGGATCGTCATGGTACCGGCCGCGTGATGTTTCGTAATACCCGGGCAGCCGTTGGCGGATTCTCTGGTCGAGCTGCCCAGGGCTACCCCCAGGTGCTGCCGGAGCTGTACGAAATCGCCCTGGAAGAAGAGTCCAACTACCGCCATAACCTTTATCCGGAGCTGGCTTATCAGGCCCAGATCCGTGTCGATGATATGGATCCCTGGTGGAAAGTCGACCCCCGGGTAGACTGGCTGATGAACCTGCTGAAACTGCTGAAGAAAGAGAAAGTACTGGTTATCTGTGCCAATGCCAATACGGCACTGGACCTGGAAAATGCCCTGCGCATACTGTCCGGCATTCCGGCAGCGGTTTTCCACGAAAACATGAGCATTATTGAGCGGGATCGTGCTGCGGCCTTCTTTGCCGAAGGAGAGCATGGTGCCCAGGTACTGGTGTGTTCAGAAATTGGCAGTGAAGGACGTAACTTCCAGTTTGCCCACCATCTGGTGCTGTTTGATCTGCCCGAACATCCCGATCTGCTGGAACAGCGTATTGGCCGACTGGATCGTATTGGCCAAACAGAAGCCATCAAGATTCACGTGCCCTATCTCTCTGGTACCGGCCAGGAGGCACTGTTCCACTGGTACCAGCTGGGATTGAACGCCTTTGCCGATACCTGCCCTGCCGGTAGTATGGTGCAGATGCAACTGGGTGAAGCGCTGTTGCCTTATCTGCAACCAGGCAGCCAGGCCTCCACAGAAGCCATGGATACCCTGCTGAACCAGGCAGCCCAATTAAACCGGCAACAGATGGAGCACCTTCATAAAGGCAGAGACCGATTGCTGGAGCTGAACTCCCGGGGCCTGATCTCCAATGAAGATATGATCAACGACATCGAAGAGCAGGAACAGCCAAGACAGCTCAAGCGGTTTATGGAGAAGTTGTTCGAAGGCTTTGGTGTTGAGGCGGAAGACTATTCCAAACACTGTCTGGTGATTCGCCCGGGCAGCCACATGATCACCACCTTCCCCGGCCTGCCGGATGATGGCATGACCGTCACCTTTGACCGGGACATGGCACTGTCCAGAGAAGACATGCACTTCCTGACCTGGGAGCATCCCATCGTTTCCGAAGGCATGGACATGGTGTTGACCAGCGAGCTGGGGAATACCTCTGTGGCTTTGCTCAAAAACAAAGCCCTGAAGCCCGGCACCATGCTGCTGGAAGCGATTTACGTGGTAGAAACCAGCGCCGACCGAACTCTGCAGCTGGACCGCTACCTGCCAGCCACACCGATCCGCTGTCTGATCGACCCGGGGTTCAATGACCTGTCCGAAAAAGTGGCGTTTGATACCCTGAACGCCCAGCTTCAGCCTTTGAAACGGGGTGTTGCCAAGAAACTGGTGAATGCCCAGCGGGCACCCTTTCTGGCCATGCTGGATAAAGCCGAAGGGTATGCCAAAGATCGGGTACAACCCATCGTTAATCAGGCCTGCCAGAACCTGCTGACCGATGTCACTGAAGAGATCAAACGACTGGCGGCGCTTAAAGTCGTTAACCCGAACGTCCGTGGTGAAGAGATTGAATATCTGAAAAACCGTGCAGCCCTGGGGCATCAGGCACTGCAGAGAGCGGTTCTTCGACTGGATGCGCTACGGATTATGATTGCTGGTTAATATTTTTCTTTTGGCTTCTATCTAACTTTTTACTCAGTCTGAGGGTCCCGCCTGCTGCCCGCACAAACGTTTCCGGCTTTTCCGGTGGCGGGCAGCACTA
>NZ_JBLYNS010000007.1:0-91342 GCF_049310205.1 Endozoicomonas sp. ALC013
TACTGCTGACAGTGGCAGTGCTTCGTATTGAGCGGAAAATTGGCAATCGATTGTTGATGGTCTGTCAGTAACCGTTTGATCTCAGGTCAACGTTCATTGGTTTATCACCCACTCTTACAACGATGCTTTCTATCTGACCGTCTGGCAACAGATCAACCACACGAAAGCCCGGCTGCCTGGTATCCGCCTGAAAATCATCTGACTCAGGCGCAAACTGAACACAGGTCGAAGGGCTTGCCATAACGGGAAGATCGCAGAATTGATAGGTTCTGGCCTGGTGCACATGGCCGTGAATGATGCCCCGGACCGTGTTGTGACCAGTGATGACCCTGGCCAGCTCCTCCGGGTTTTGCAGCATGATCTGATCCATCCACCGGCTATTGATGGGAGCCGGGTGATGATGAAGAGCCAGAAGCGTATGTTTGTCCGGCTCCTGCTGCAAACAGGTAGCCAGCTGTTCCAGCTCAGTTTCCCTGAGATAGCCGTGTGTTTTGCCTTCGACCTGAGTGTTCAGCAGGACTATTTGCCAGTTACCCAGAATAATCTGCTTTTGCAGCGCCGATGGGTTTATCGCCGCCATAAGATGGGGCTGATCATGATTGCCCGGCAACCAGTAGCTGGGCGCATTGATTTTTAACAGTTTTTCTTTCAGGTGATGATAGGAGGCGGCACTGTCATCCTGGCTCAGGTCTCCGGTGACCAGAAGGCAATCAGGTTCCCGGTAGTCTTTCTGTATTTTTGCCAGCACCTCATCCAGGGTCGCCGAGGTATTCACTCCCATCAGTGTCGAGCCGGAATCAGCAAAGAGGTGAGGGTCGGTAATCTGCAGGACTCGAATTCTGGCGGTATTCATCGGTTGTTTGTATCAGTGTCTTCGTTATCCTGTCTTTTCTGTATAAGTTCGACAGGCAGGTAAAGCGTAATCAAGCCATTGAGCCAGAAACTGATTATGCTGCTCTTTTTCATCAGGCTGATGCATTTTACTATTGGGATAATCGTACCGTGGCTGTATTATCTGGCTGGTTTTTCGGGAGACAATTTCGGCCATCTTAACGTCGTGATAAAGGCGCACTTCGGCTTTTGGCATATTGAATAATTGTCCCCAGTCAGCTTCCATCTGCAACATTAACAAAGTGGTAAATGGTGACCGTTCCAAAACGTCAATGACCAGCCATTCCACGCCGCTTGCCAAACTGTTTTTGTGCTTAACCGGCAGGCGAAAATGCTCCTGATCTGATAACTCAGGCAGCAGACGCATAAGACGCAGGTAGTTACTTTCACAAACCTGTTGCAGGCGGATCAGGTTGACACGGTAGTTGGGTTTCAGCGAATGTCTTTTCATAGCACCTATTATAGCTATAGCGTCCTCCTGCCTTCACCCTGAAGAAGCAATATCCATAGAGGAATTCGTCATACTACTGCATTTTTTGTGCAAATTAGTGTAGATTTCCTCGATCTGAGTTTGCTACAGCGATTTTATCCCCAACCAGGAACCAGTCAGGCTACCGTTAACCGGTGAAGAATGACTGGCGAACTTTCCAAGGATCACAAGATTATGTCACGAAATAGTCGTAGAGGATTTCTGCTTGCCGCCCTGGCGGGTGCAGTATTAAACGTGCAGGCTGCACCAACTCAGTACAATCTGCTCGATGTATACAATATGGCGCTGAAGAATGATGCCCAGCTGGCGGCGGCCGAGGCCTCCATGAAAGCGGTTCAGGAGACGGTTAACCAGGGCCGTTCTGCATTGCTGCCCACCCTGGGGCTGTCTGCTAAAACGCAATATAACAAGACATCTTCTGAGTTGACGAATGGTTCAGATACTGATGAAAACTATAACTCTCATGGGTGGGGCGCGACATTAACTCAACCACTGTTCAATATGAACAGCTGGTTCAATTATGAGCAGGCCAAGTCTGTCGGGGATCAGGCCACTGCCGTATTTGCCAATGCCCGGCAACAATTGATCCTGCGTGTGGCAGAGTCCTATTTCAATGTGCTCCGGTCGGAAGACAGCCTGATGACCGCGAAAGCCCAGGAAAGAGCATTAAAGCAGCAACTGGATCAGGCTCGTGAACGTTACAATGTGGGGCTGATTGCAGAAACAGACGTGCTGGTGGCCCGTGCAGCTTATGACAATGCCCGCGTAGCCCGCATTCAGGCTGAGAACCAAGTCTCTGTAAGCTACGAAGGGCTGCGGACCATTGTAAACCAGGATGTTACCGATATTGCCCAGCTGGAGAAGGCAATGCCAGTGGTTGCGCCAATGCCAAACAATCCTGAAGAGTGGGTAAGCATGGCACTGGCCAATAACCTGGGGTTGAAAGCGGCCCGGGAAGGGTTAACGGCTTCTGAGTCCAAAGTAAAAGCCAGCAAGTCTGGTCATGCTCCAACAGTTAATGCGTTTGCCAGCTATAACTACAGCTCCAACAATTCCAGTCAGGCCTCTGGAAACGGTACTCTTTCTGGCGATCGTACTGACACCATTGTTGGCGTTCAGTTCGATCTACCGATCTTCGCTGGTGGCGCTACCAGCTCTGCTTCCCGTCAGGCAGGCTATCAACTGGAAGAAGCCCAGAAAAATTACGATCAGCAGCTCAGGGGTACCAATGCCAATACCCGTAACCTGCTGAGAACCGCTACCTCCGATGTGGACCGGGTTCATGCCAGCTGTCAGGTGATTATCTCGTCAGAAAGTGCCCTGAAAGCGACTCAGAGTGGTTATGAAGTGGGTACTCGCAACATCACTGATGTTCTGGACGCTCAGCAGCAACTCTACTCTTCCATCAGTAACTATCTGAACACCCGTTATGACTTTATCGTCAATACACTGAAGCTCAAACAGGCTGTGGGAACTCTCAGCCCGACCGATCTCGAAGAGTTGAACCAGTGGATGACGGATGCCAGTGACGAGCTGTCTGTTCCGGATCAGTGCGGTGGTTAATTACTGATCATCATGGCGTTTCCGTAAAAATGGCTCGTAAGTGGAGCCATTTTTATTTGGAGTCAAATAGCCGCAGATACTGAATCCACTCTTCTATAATGAGTAGATACCCGGCTATGGACGATAATGTCATGGATGAGCATATCAGGAACTGCGAAACCCGTATGAAATCTTATGTGGATGAAGGGTGTTCTCTGGCAGAGGCCTTTCTGAAGACCTTTGCCTATGAAGACCTGGAAGAACAGCAAAGGGTTATGAATCGGATTCTTGGCAAATTGTCCATCCAGGGGCTGCAATCCGGTAACGATTACTATTTTGTAGACGGCAGTCGTTTGAATATTGATCCTGCGGTGGATTCAATGCTGGCCACCAAATCTTCCAGCACCAACTTACGCCCCGGACTGTAACAATGTTTACTTGCCGGACGGCATAAGCTGATCAACCAGCATCAATGTCTTTTGCAGTGCTCCCCGGTTGTTACGGACAAACTCTCCGGCATGATGGCTCATGCTTTTATACTCCTCTTTATCCTGCACCAGGCTGATGGCGCTCCGGGCGAGCGCTTCGCTATCGTTAACAATGCTCAAACCTCCCGCCTGAATCAGAGATTCGCTGATCTCTTCAAAATTAAACACATGAGGCCCGGACAACACCGGCAGGTTTAATGCCGCCGGTTCCAGCAGATTATGTCCGCCCGTTGGTACCAGACTGCCACCCACAAAGGCTATATCAGAGGCGGAGAACAGCTTCATCATTTCGCCCATGGTGTCCCCGAGAATAACCCTGGTCTTATCAGAAGGCTGGGTTCCCTGGCTATGGCGGACCACAGGGAGCTGGTTGTCCAGGATCAGCTGGTGGACACGGTCAAACCGCTCAGGGTGCCTGGGCACCAACAGTAGTCGTACTTCCGGTGATGCTGCCAGAATGATTTTAAACGCATCAAGTACCTGCTGATCCTCGCCGTCATGGGTACTGGCGGCCACCAGAATACGAATGTCACTGCCCATACCCTGCTGCCACTTCTGCCGAAGTGCCTGACCTGAGGTTATGATTTCCTGAGCAACATCCAGATCAAACTTGATACTGCCGGTAACGTTGAGCTGTTGCCCGGGCAGGCCAAGCTCCAGGAATCGACGACCCGTCTCCTGGTTCTGGGCAGCAACCATATTGATCTGTTTGAGCATGGGACGGGTGAGAAAGCCGAAGCGTGCATACCCTCTTGCCGAGCGTTCGGAGAGTCGGGCATTGGTCACCAGTACGGGAATCGAACGTTTGTGGCAGGCGGCAATGGTGTTGGGCCATAGCTCGGTATCAATGACGATGGCCATGACTGGCTTTACCTTGTCCAGAAATCGCCTGACAGCACAGGGAAGGTCATAGCAGGCATAGACATGGTCCACGCTGTCGCCATGAATTTTGCCAACCTGGGCCGAGCCAGTGGGGGTCATGGTGGTAATTAACACTCGATGGGTTGGGTAATTCTTCTGTAATTGCTTTACCAACGGGCCGCTGGCAATGGTTTCTCCCATGGATACCGAGTGTACCCAGATAATGGGTTTATCGGAGGCGGGAAGACTGAAGAAGCCAAATCGTTCTCTCTTTCTCTGCCAGTACTCTGGTGCTTTTTTTGAACGCAAGTAGAGGCGGACCATTGCCAGGGGGGATATCAGATATAACAGCAGAGAATAAAAAATACGACTCATAAGAAACCACAGGTTGAAAATTTTTTGGGGCTGAATATTAACAAAATTCCTGCCAGCCTTCCTGAGAGTTGGGAGAAGAAACGGACGGGAAACCGGGTAAAGACAGCATTTAAGTCATGACGCATGCTCGGAGGATATATGTCCTGTCAATTCAAATGCCCATTCTTCTCTCATTCTTTGGGCACTTTGAAGATCCCATGACTTTTTACCCTTAATATCACTGAGATCAATTCTGGAGGTATCAATTCCCTCGACAGATTTACCTTTGGAAAGATCATACAGCTGTTTAATATCCAGAATGTACGCTTTCATTGCCAGGGAGTAGGCTTTCTGATCAGAATCATAAGATGGAATAGTTATCATGGTTTTTTTCACCGGAGACCATATCTGAATGAAGTTGGAGTTAATGTCATTTGTTGCGGTTGTTTCGTTGCCAGATTTATTTCCCGGTGGGCTATCGGGACTCATCCGGGTTTGGACGAGACTGTTTCGGGTCACCGCTCTGTTAAACACCGACGAAAAACAACCGCTGTGCCGTCTGGTATCTGCTTCAGGCCTTTCTGTATTAGGCAGTAACATGGAAAGAGTGCGGGACACTCTCCCTCGGAAGTTGCCGGACCTGCCTGGCGGAACCTGATCTTTTTCAGTGCTGACTGGTTCAGAATCTATGGCAGAACCTGTACATTGTTGTGGAGCTGACAATTTGGCCGCTGCACTGGTCTCCATAGAATCGTTAACCCGGGGTTGCGTCAGGTACGCTCGATTAGACTCTTTATTCTATTAAAAGTTCTTCTATTAAATATTTTTTACCCTTGAGTTTTTCTGCCCTTATAATCCATGCCTTTCTGACAGGCTGGAATTCCCGCTATGGGCAGCAACCCAATACACACTTTGATGGTACAGGGTACAACCAGTGACGCTGGGAAAAGTGCCCTGGTCGCAGGACTTTGCCGGGTATTCCGGCGTCATGGTATTTTGGTAGCACCTTTCAAGCCCCAGAATATGGCACTGAACAGCGCTGTCACCGGGGATGGTGGTGAGATTGGCCGGGCCCAGGCGCTTCAGGCGGCTGCGGCAGGGCTTGAACCTCATACGGACATGAACCCGGTCTTGCTGAAACCAAACAGTGATATCGGTGCCCAGGTGATCGTTAATGGAAAAGCCGTGGGGGAAATGAATGCGGCTGAGTATCATGCCTGTAAACCGGAAGTCATGGCCGCCATTTTGCGTTCCTGGCACCGTTTGCAGAGCCAATATCAAACCGTGCTGGTGGAGGGAGCCGGTAGCCCGGCAGAGATTAATCTGCGCGAAGGCGATGTCGCCAATATGGGCTTTGCGGAACAAGCGGACTGTCCGGTGATTATCATTGCGGATATCGATAAGGGCGGGGTTTTCGCCCATCTGTACGGTACCCTGGCGCTGCTCTCGGAGTCCGAACAGGCGCGGGTAAAAGGGTTTGTGATCAACCGTTTTCGGGGTGACGTAAAACTGCTTGAGCCCGGACTCCGTTGGCTTGAAGAGAAGACCGGCAAACCAGTACTGGGCGTTTTGCCTTACCTTCATGGGTTACATCTGGAGGCAGAAGATGCGGTGATTGCCCAGCAACAGCTTGCAGACCGGAAAACCCTGTTGAAGGTAGCTGTGCCGATTCTGACCCGCACCAGCAATCACACCGACTTCGACCCTCTGCGCCTGCACCCTGAAGTGGATATTCACTTTGTTGGAAAAGGGCAGTCCATTCCGGCGTGTGATCTGGTCATTATTCCGGGGACCAAAAATACCCGAACCGATCTTGCGTTTCTCAAAGACAACGGCTGGGATCAGGATATCCTCAGGCACCTGCGCTACGGTGGCAAATTGATGGGGATCTGTGGCGGTTACCAGATGCTCGGTAAGGCAGTGTATGATCCGGAAGGCATTGAAGGTGCCGCCGGCAGCTCACAAGCGTTGGGTCTTCTGGATCTGGAAACCACCATGGTTCGTCAGAAGACACTCACCCGGGTCAGTGGCACTATGCAGTTGCCGGGCCAGGAACCTGTGCCCGTCACCGGCTATGAAATTCATGCCGGGGTGACCACCGGCACGGCCCTGGAAAAACCGTTAATCCAGCTGGATCAGAAGGTGGATGGGGTGATGTCTGACGATGGTCAGATATTTGCCACCTATCTCCATGGCGTGTTTGAACAGCCCGATGCCTGCACCGCCATTTTGACCTGGGCCGGTTTGCAGGAAGCTTCAAGGATTGATTATCACCTGTTGCGGGAAGAGGGCATTAACCGAATGGCGGATGCTATCGAAGAGCATCTTGATATGAGTAAAATCTTTGCACTGTGTGAGGCTGAACCACAAAGCCACTGAGTGCAGAAAAACACTAACAATGCTTTGTGGTGCAAAAATTGACTGGAAGAACCTGAGCTATGACTGAAAAAAAAGGCTACCGGCTAACCCGTATCTACACTCGAACTGGCGACCAGGGCATGACCCGCATTGGCGATGGTCAGCAGCTGCCAAAGTCACACCCCCGGCTCCACGCCATTGGTTCCGTGGATGAAGCCAACAGCTGGCTTGGCCTGTTGATCCACTCCCTGAAGCAGGGCAATGAAGTCACTGAAAACCAGTTGCAACAGATTCAGGATATCCAGCACCGGATGTTTGATGTGGGGGGTGAGCTGGCCATGCCGGGCTATCAGCTGATTCAGGAAGCCCATACCAGGGCGATTGAGGCTCTGATTGACGAACTCAATGAACCATTGCCGCCTCTGACAAACTTCACCCTGCCCGGTGGTGGTCAGTCTGCCTGCCATTGCCATATGGCCCGAACCGTATCCCGCCGGGCGGAGCGGCATATTATCGAGTTAAACGAAGCGCTTCAGGAAAGTGGTGAAAAGATCAACGAACCATTACTGAAATTTGTGAATCGTTTGTCCGATCTTATGTACGTCCTTGGCCGTCATTGTGCCCGACAGGATGAGGGGGAGGTCCTCTGGCAGGCATCCGAGAAAAGCAAAACAGGCTGATGGTAAACGGTTTCGATGTATTTGATGGGTTTCTTCTATCAATGATGCCCAAATTTCGTTCGTCCTGATCGCCCTTCGGCTCGGCTCAGGATGCACGGAAGAAGGGCGTAAACACCATACCCTGAATAAAGACTGTGCCAATCACCCTTCGACTTCGCTCAGGGTGAACGGAGATTGTACACATCAAACTCATCGAAATGATGTACCAGTAGCAAGATAAACGGCAAAAAATCCACAAACCCCTAGTGATTTAAGTCAACGGTTTGGGTAATATTGCGCAACTTTGTAAGGGGTTCGTCAGTGATTGGTATGAATCACGACACTTTTGACCGCGCATGTCGGCTATTGCTGAACCGGTCAAAAGAGGGAACGGGGTGAAAAACCCCGACTGTACCCGCAACTGTAATGGAAGAGTTCTCCGCGATTTATGCCACTGGTTCAACCGGGAAGGCTGCCGGGAACGATGATGCCAGAGTCAGGAGACCTGCCTTTGCAAAGCCCAAGAAGTCTGTACATGCAGGCGCAAACCGGGCGGGTAACCTGGCGGCTGGGAACACATCTCCTTTACACTGGGCTTTTTTGATAAGCCCGGTGACCGCTTGTGCCGCCCTGAGTATTGATTGTGACTCAGGGAGATCATGAAAACACCTTTAGCACCCTGCAAGACACTGAAGAACAGGCTGCCCCGGTTAATGCTGGTGCTGGCGATGGTATTGGCCAATGCCGTTGCGTTGGCTTGCAGTATTGCCCGGGCCAGCGAGTCTGACAGTCAGTATTGTGTGACCGATATGAGCGACCGCGCTGTCTGTCTGGATACCCGTTCGCCCAGAATCATCAGTCTGTCTCCGGGTTCTACTGAATTGTTATTTGCTGCCGGTGCCGGTGATCGTGTTATTGCGGTTGATCAGCACAGCGACTTCCCTGAAGCGGTCAAACAGCTGCCCAATGTGGGTGGCTACCCCAATGTGAGTGTGGAAGCCATTGTGGCCATGAAGCCCGATCTGGTGGTGGTCTGGACTGCCGGTAATTCCCAAAAGGTGATTGAGCAGCTGGAGTCCCTGGGCATCAGCACCTTTCATATCGATGTGGTGGATTTTACCGGCATTAAGCAGGCCCTCCGAAGTCTCGGGCAGGTGGCCGGGACCGAAAAAACAGCCGAACAGGTTGTTGGTGACTTTACCGCGCGTTTGCACACACTGCAGAGTCAGTATGCCCGGCGTGAGCCGGTATCGGTGTTCTTTGAAATCTGGCGATCCCCACTGATGACGGTGGGTAATGGCCTGGTGATTGATGATGTTATTTCGTTGTGTGGTGGCCGGAATATCTATGGTGATGTCTCCGAACGTATTCCCAAAATCGGTATCGAATCCCTGATTACCCGTGATCCACAGGTCATTATTGGTTCTGATCCGCAAGGCGATACCCCAAAAACCCGCAAAGAGTTGCTGGGCTACTGGAGCCAGTGGCAAAACCTGCAGGCGGTGCAGCAGCAACAACTGTTTTCGGTACCCAGTGATCTGATTGCCAGACCAACGCCCAGGATTCTGGACGGGGCAGAGATGATCTGCCACCAGTTACAAGCGGTGCGCTCAAAGGCCAGCCACACAGAGCGTGTGGCTGGCCAGATACCAATTCATCAAGAGAGCCCGCTCTGAAAAGGCAGAGTTCTGTCCATTTTTAAGACAATTCGCTTACTTTAAGGATGTAAACAAAATGTCGTTTAATCATCGTTCTGTTTTTGCACGAACCGGGCTTTCGGTTGCTGTGGCAATGTCTGTGATGAGTTCTGCTGTGGCTGCAGAAGAGGTTTATAAGCTTGGGGAGGTCGTTGTTACTGCGGCAAGGACCGCTCAAACAGTGGATGAGACGTTGGCTCCAGTGACGGTGATTAATCGGGAGCAGATTGAGCGGAGTCAGGCTATTTCCGTTACAGAACTTTTGACACAGGCACCTGGTGTTCAAATCGCCTATACAGGTGGTGTTGGCAGTAAGACGGGAGTTTATTTGCGAGGCACAAAAACACAGCAGACACTGATTCTCGTCGATGGTCATCGTATGAATGGAGCTTACGCCGGTGAGGCTCCTTTGCAGTATTTAGATCCAGATCAAATCGAAAGAATAGAAATTGTCCGTGGACCGCGTTCAACACTGTATGGTGCTGATGCGGTGGGGGGTGTTATCAATATCATCACTCGAAAAGGCGGAAAAGAACCTCAATTGACGGTTAAGGCTGGTGGTGGTAGCCGAAATACCGGTGAATATGGCTTGAATTTTAATGGCTCAGTTGGCAGAACGCAGTTCAATTTGGGTGCTCGTCTTTTTGAAACTCAAGGCTATGATCGCACGACGAATCAGCTTGGTTCGGACTGGGATGATGATGCGTTTCGTAATAAGTCCATTTCGGGCAGTTTGTCTCATCGCTTTGAAAATGGTATTGATGCAGGGGTCAATATCTCTCACTCCGAAGGCAAGGCTGAATACGATAATAGTTTTGGTAGCAATGCGCCAGAGTATCCAATTTCATTTTTTGAACAAACGACGTTCAATGTTTACGCATCCTTGCCGGTCAATGAACTGTGGAATACTAAAATTGATGCGGGTTACGTTCAGGATGATCGAAAAGATGTAGGAGCTCGCCCGAGCTATGCGGAAGGCGAAATTCTTTCCCTGAGCTGGCAGAATGATATTGCCTGGTCTGATGAGCAATTGCTGATTGCGGGTGTTGACTATTCAAACGATAAAGTAACCACCAGTAATAACTATGCTGTTGATGAACGTTATAATGTTGGGGTTTTTGCTCTTAATCAGTCGTCTTTTTCTGGTAGCGATCTACAGGTAGGTGGACGTTTTGACAAGAATGAAGTGTATGGCAATAACACAACGGGCAGTGTGTCCTGGGGCTTTGATTTGCCTGCTGACACTCGTCTGATCGCCTCTTATGGAACAGCATTCAGAGCTCCTCCATTCGTTGACCTGTATTCTCCATATGGTCCGAATCCAGATTTGAAGCCAGAAGAAGCCAGAAATACTGAATTAGAATTACGGGGTGTCTGGAGTCATAATACTCAGTGGTCGGTCAGCATGTATCAGAATGATATGGATAATATGCTCGATTATAATTCTGATACGCGTCGTACAGAAAATATTGCTAAAGCCAGGATGCGTGGAGTTGAGTTTGTGGTAACCTCACGGATTTTCGACTGGGACCTAAATACCAACCTGAGTTTTGTTGATCCGGAAAATCGGTCAGGAGCGAATGCTGGCAAAACGCTGCATCGTCGGGCCAAGCAGCTTTTTACCATGAATGTTGACAGAAATTTTGGCAAATGGGCGATCGGAGGAACCCTCAGGGCTCAGGGAAAAACATGGGATAATGCAGCTAATACGCTTGAAATGCCTGGGTTTGGTACGTTTGATTTAAGAGCGTATCTGGCTGTCACTCCTGAGTTGAAAACACAGCTTAAAGTTGTCAACCTGCTTGATAAGGATTATACAACTACCAACGGCTATATAGATGAGCCTGGAGGTGTATTCGCTACTCTTATCTGGTCACCCGAGCTATAAACTTCTTGTTCCCACGCTATTTCTCGTTCCCGCGCTCTGCGCGGGAATCATACCTTTACTATCAATGAGCTCTGTAGTGTCTGCTAGAATGCATTCCCACGGAGGTGCAGAAGGCTGGTTCTGCAATCGATAGGCTCTAATATGACTTTAAAATACTCCGGCGATATCCGCGAACTCTGCTACCCATTTATCTACGAAGACTCCCCCCTGTGTGATTATGAAATTATCACCGACGAACTGTGTGCAACGCTCGGTGGTGTTATCAGCGAGCTGGAAGGCGATCAGCGGTTTGTCGATATCTATGATTTCCTGGATCAACTGCAACCCAGAATTTTCCATATGAATGGTTCAGTCCGTGGCAAGCAGGCGATTTTTGAACAGCAGATACAGTGGCTGGCAGGTTACTTTGATCACTACCAGCAAGAGATAGAAGGCCTGCTGCACGGTTTTGTCCTTCCCAGGGGCGGTCGTCCCGTGCAATTACTACACAGCTGTCGTTCGCTCTCCAAAAAGGCAGTCAGGGCGCTGGTCAAGGTAGACGCCCATGGCATTAAGGTGCCGGATGAGTTACATCGGTTTGGCAATATGCTCTGTAATCTGTTCTTCCGTTTAACGGTGGTGATCAATCGCCGACTCGGCATTGTAGAACCTGAATACCAGAGTTTGAGCTATAACCTGAAGCCGCCATCCAGAAAAGAACAACAATAAAATGTGGCATCAGTCGGCTTCAGTCAGAAGCCGACATCGCTATGGATCAGTAGGCAATATTCCGGTAGTTGAACCCTTTAAAGCTAACCTTGTACAGCAGGGAATAGATCACCGGTAGCACGATCAGTGTCAGTACCGTAGCAAAGCCCAGACCGAAGATAATGGTCACGGCCATGGATTTGAAAAAGGCATCAAACAACAGTGGAATCATGCCCAGCATGGTGGTCAGGGCGGCCATACAGACGGGCCGCAGGCGGCTGACCGAGGCGTGGAATATGGCCTCATGTTCTTCCCGGCCTTCTTCCAGCTCCAGTTTGATCTGTTCCACCAGAACGATACCGTTCTTGATGATCATGCCCGACAGACTCAGCAGGCCCAGCAGCGCCATAAAACTGAACGGTGCATTCAGCGCCAGCAGCCCGGCCACAACACCAATCAGTGCCAGGGGAACCGTACACCAGATAGCTATAGGCTGTCGTATGGTGTTAAACAGGAATACAGTAATCAGAAACATCCCCAGATAGCCCAGCGGTATTGAGGCAAACACCGCACTCTGTGCATTAGAAGACAGTTCATGAGCACCACCCCATTCCAGCTGGTAACCATCGGGTAGTGGAATGGCTTCGATGTTTGCACGCACCTTGCGCAACACGCTGTCGGCGGTTTCATCACCCAGCAACTGTGGGTCAGCCATCACGGACATCATGCGTTTACGGTCCCGGCGGATGATCAGCGGGTTTTCCCACTCAGTATCAAAACTGGAAATGGCCTGGGTGATGGGCACATAACTGTTATAGTCAGCACTCCAAACCTGCAGATCGGTAATGCTATCGGCATTCAGGCGTTCGGATTCCGGAGAGCGGACAATCAACGGCATTAACTGGCTGCCTTCACGATAGAGGCCAACCTGACGGCCGCTGAAGTTCACCAGCAGAGCGTCGTCCAACGCCTGTTTGGAGATACCGCTGCGGCGGGCACTGGCTTCATCCAGGTGAGGGCGAATCAGGCTGACCTGGTTACGCCATCCGTGTCGTATATGCGTGGCCATCGGTTCGTTACGCAGTACATTGATGGCCTGTACCGCGAGAGACCGTAATACTTCCGGGTCCTCGCCATAGAAACGGGCTTCAATTTCTGCGGCGGGGGAAGGGCCATTCTGTAAGTATTTGATCCGATATTCCACATCACCGAAGTCTTCGGTCAGGCGGATTTCCAATGTCGGGATCAGCGGTGTGATGGCTTCCAGATTATCTGTCTCGATAATCAGCTGGCCGAAACTGCTGTATTGCTTTTCCGGCATATAAGGAAGAATAAAACGCTGTGCGCCCTGGCCAATCACCGTTGTGACATTTTTTACGCCGGGGAGGGTCAGCAGTAGTTGCTCAAGCTCTGCCACCCTTGTTTCGGTAGCACGGACATCACTGCCCTCCGGCATCCAGAAATCCACAAAGAACATCGGCGTGTTGGATGGCGGGAAAAAGACATTTTTCACCGAACCAAACCCCATCATCGCCAGCACCAGCGCCAGAACCGTCAAGCTGATGGTGATGGGGCGGTGGACCAGAGAGAACCCGAGCAACTGTTTATACAGGGTGAACAGCGCTCCCTGGTAAGGATCTATGGATTCACCCGCCGCCTGTCGGGCAGCCAGCTCGTCCTTCTTGAACAGAATGTTGCAGAAGAAAGGGGTCAGGGTGATGGCTGTGATCCAGCTCAGGAGCAGGGAGATCAACAGCACCTGGAACAACGACAGACAGAATTCACCGGTGGCATCATCAGAAAGGCCGATAGGTGCGAATGCCATAATGGCAATGACGGTGGCACCCAGCAAGGGCCACTGGTTCTGGCTGACAACCTGTTTGGCGGCCTGCAACCGGGTGAGTCCCCGTTGAATACCGACCTGAATCCCTTCTGTGACGACAATGGCGTTATCCACCAGCATCCCCAGGGCAATGATCAGGGCACCCAGGGAAATCAGCTGGAGCTCAATGCCGATCACCTTCATAACAATGAACGTTCCGAGGATGGTCAACAGCAGAACAGCGCCCATCAACAGGCCTGCACGTACGCCCATGGCCAGCAGCAGTACGACAATAACAATGGCAATGGATTCCAGCAGGTTGATCAGGAAACCATTGACGGATTCCGAAACCGTTGCCGGTTGGTCGTATACTTTGGTGAGCTCAATGCCAACCGGTTGCCCGGACTGAAGCTCATCAATGCGCTGACGAATAGCGTCGCCTATATCCACCACGTTAACACCGGAAGCGAAGGAAATACCCAGTGACAGAGCCTGGCGGCCATTGGAGGAATAGAGTGTGTCCGGTGTTTCATCGAAGTCTCGACGAACGGTGGCGATATCGCCGAGTCGAACCAGCTGTGTGCTCCCCGGCGGGCTGATGATCAGCTGTTCCAGTTCATGAATGTCATTGAACTCACCGGTGGGATGAATGCGTATGGAACGCCCTTCAACCAGCATATTACCGGCATTGGAGACCACATTCTGATTCTGGATCAGGGCGAATATCCAGGCTGGATCGATACCCAGGTTAGCCAGTTTGGCCTGGGACATCTCAACCACCACCTGCTCCTGACGGGCACCGGCGATGGAGACTTTCTTGACCCCTTCAACCAGCACCAGCTCACGTTTCAGGTAATCGGCGTAGTTTTCCAGGTCCCTGGAGGTATAACCTTCTCCGGTAATGTTGAACAGCATGCCATAGACATCGCTATAGTCGTCCACCACAACCGAGGCGTAGACGCCGGGCGGCAGACTACTCTGGGTGTCATTGACCTTACGGCGCATTTCATCCCAGATCTGGGGCAGTTGATCTTTGTCGTATTGTTCTTTCATCTCCACCATAATCTGGGAACGGCCATTGCTGCTGATGGAGTCGATATGTTTGACATACTCCATCTGCTGAATGGCTTCTTCCAATGGCAGTGTCACTTCTTCTTCCACCTGTTCCGGGGAAGCTCCCGGATAGTGGGTAATGACCATGGCCTGTTTGATGGTGAACTCAGGGAACTCCAGCTGACCCAGCCCAAAAAACGACATTGCACCACCCACCAGCAGGATAACCACAAACATCCAGCTGATCACCCGGTGGGATATGGAATATTCGGCAATATTCATGGCTTATAGTCCCCGTTCCTTGTGCAGCGGTTTGACGGTCATGCCATCGTATAGCTGACTGAGACCTGCGGTAACGATCTGGTCACCGGTATTGAGGCCTGACAGAACCTGAATTCCCGCTTCGGTAATACGTCCTGTGGTCACTTCGACAGGGGCAACCTGACTGGTATCCTGATCAAAACGCCAGACCACCGTCTTATTGTCAGTGTCAGTTTTGGATACGGCTGAAATGGGGACCAGAACGTATCCTGGTTGCCCCCGGGTATCGATGACCCGGGCCAGGTCAATAATGACCGTGGCGGTCATACCGGGAAGAATGTTCATATTGGTGGGTGCCATCCGGGTGAAAATGACTTCATAACTCTGGGTACCCGGAGTTACCCGTGTCGCATGTTCTTTATAGTTGACCGGAAACTCCTTGCCAGGAGCCCCCGGGAAGGTAGCGATGGGCTGATAGCCATTGTTGACCGCATTGGCATTGACATGGGAAACGATACTTTCAGGTACCTGGATGCTGATATCGAGCCGGTCACTGCTTTGCAGGATAAGGACCGGCTGCTGGGCCTGAACCTGCTGGTGCGCTTCGGCCAGAGTCTGGGCAACCCGGCCACTGAAAGGTGCTGTCAGTGTCGTATACGCCAGTTTGTCCCGGCTTAATTTCAGCGCTGCTTCTGCAGATTTCAGTCTGGCACTGGCCGTATCGTAGCTCGATTGTGAAATCACTCTCTTTTCTAACAGGGAGCTGGCGCGTTCAAACTCGGCCTTGGCAAGTTCATAATTCGCCTGACGATCCTGAAGCTCATTGCGGATATCCCGGTCATCCAGATAAGCCAGCACCTGTCCTTCAGTAATATCATCGCCCTGTTTGACCTCGATCTTGTCGATCTGTCCGGGTATACGAAAGGATATTTCGGCTTCTTCGGTGGCTGTTACCTTGCCTGGAAAATAACGTAACTGCTGCTGCTGGGGATCTTTTACCTGAAAGAGTTTTACTGGGCGGATGACTTCTTTATGACCGGTTTGCTCCTGATCGCAACCGGTCAGCAGGGTGAACGTCATTAACACCATCACGGCGATGGATGATCGGGATGAAGGGGTGAGATGCATTCTGAGGTAGCTCCAAAACAGTTGGGTAGAAGTATCTGGTAGACATGCTTGATGTGTACCGCGTTCCTGGAATCGATAAATTCTGGCTGGTTAACTACTTATACAGGTAGCAACAACCTGCTCAGCCTGAAGCTTGCAGTTGTCAATCATGGATGGTGAAAACGGTGCTCTCCATCCCCAGCCCTGCAGGTATTTGGCCAGGTTGGAAGTAAGCAGGCTGAAGCCTTTGTCTTTCTGCACGGAGGGTTGTTTCAGGCCAAACCCGGACATGCTGATCTGGAACAGACCTTCGCCCAGACTCCAGATGCCCATCAAAATATCAGCCAGTGCACTCTCGCGATTCTGGTCAGTGATTGCCGGGTTGTCCGCCATTAACTCAATAATCTGTGCTTTAACCATCTGGCTCATCTTATGGTAGATGTCGTCCAGTGCCTGTGCCCGTCCTGTTGATGCCCGTTGCCAGATATCCGGGGTCATTGCCAGTTGTCGTAGAAAGTAGTGATGGGGCTGTCTGGCATAAGACAACCAGATGGCAATATTAAGCGTCAGCAGACGTTCCATGGCGGGTACCGGGCTGTTGAGCACTTTATGGAATACCGTCGCCATCGTGCTGGAGATAGTGATGGCGCAACCCAGCAACAGATCTTCCTTGCTGGAGAAGTGTGAATATACGGTTCCCATTGAAAACTGGGCTTGTTTGGCAACTTCAGACATTTTCAGGTCCATAAAGCCCTTTTCCTTAAGAATGGTCAGGGTGGACTGAATAATAGTTATCTCTCTCTGTGTCCGTTTGTCGGTTGCTGGCATGGAAAATACACCGTGGTGGAGAGCAGGAGTTAAAAAGCAGGGTTATATGAATACAAGTCGAATTATATTCGAATTTTGTTTTGAATAAAATAAGTACACCGTTATCCACACTCCTGGCAAATCAGGTGCTCTTTGCCCGGTGCTTCAGTTGCACTGAATAAGCATAGAGCTGACATTAATAAAGAAGAAACGTGGTCGAAAACAATACATTACAGGCTTTTTACAGGCGGGCGGGCTTGCCCAGCTACTGGTCCCCCAATTAAACTGCCTGCTGTCTAATTGCTGTTTTTCCGGAGGTATGGATGCTCCTGGTCGTTCTTTTTGCATGCCTGATTGTCGCTGTTACTGCTTTTCTATCCCTTCTTGAATCATCATTGGTGGCGGTGGATGAGTTAAGGCTGGTCACGATCCTGTACAAAAGGCCCGACAATAAAAAGGCTATCCAGCAAGTCTTTCAGAAAAAGCGAGAGCACCTGTCAGCGATCGTTTTGTTAAGCACGCTGATCAGTATTTCTGGCAGTACTTTCCTTGGAGCGCTGGCTGCCAGGGAATTTAACGATCTCTGGATGGTTATTTTTACGGCACTGCTCGCTTATTTTATGCTGGTATTTGCCAAGGTTCTGCCCAAGCTGCTGGCAGTGCAGATTGCTGATAGGGTCGTTGCCAGATATTCACCCTTTATCCATCTTATGTATTCAGTGACCAGACCTGTCTTGCTGTTAGCCCTGGTCTGGACCCGTCTTTTACCCAAGCCCGTTGAAGAAGACAGAAGCAGTGATGAACTCCGGAGTATTATCAAGCATTACAATAAGCGTGGAGTGATTGGTAAACGTCAGCGAAAACTGGCCGATGCTGTACTAACTTCCCATCAGCGCCAGCTGACTGAGCTTGTTGAGCGCTCAATACCCGCTGTCTGTCTGTTATCCGAGGCAACCGTCGCTTCTGTCGAAACGACGATTCGCTCGTATCCCTGTAAGCGTTATGTGGTCCTGAACGATGGCAAGCCGACAGGTATTGTTCTCTATCGGCATATCGCCCGTTGTCTGGTTAATGAAGAGGCAGATATCTCAGTGGGAGAGCTTATGAGAAAAACCATTAATCTGGCACCGGAAACCTCATTGCATGAGGCAATGACAGCGCTTCAGGAGGCCAGGGCATCCATTATCCTGCTTTTGGGAGAGACGGTAGAGCAGACCCGGATTGTCACCGCGAAAAAGTTGTACCAGGCTTTATTGCGCTGACTTCACATCAGGCGACAGATATTGTTAACTGGTCTGGTCTTTATCACCGTTGAGCATGGTCAGCAGGCAGGTTGGGGTCAGCCCTTTTTGGGTGGATTGCCAGAGCGCAAAACAGGCATCTTTACCGCCACTCCAGGAGGTGCAGAAATTGCTTTTAGAGGTTACAGGCATAGTAGTATCAGGAGCCTCCTATGGTCTTACCACACTGATATTCTTTCTTCGGGAGTATGCATCCTGATGCTGGAAATAGTGAGGAAGTGTCATTTTCACCAGTTCAGAAAACCATTCAAACTCTACGCAGGGTGTATTACAGGAATCGATATTGCCTATTTTATCCATAAAAAATGAGTAGTCATAGTCAGGGCAGCTTCTTTTGATGTTCAGGAAAATACCGTGGCGGGTCATCACTTCAAGCAATTCCCGGGCAAATATTTTTTCAAAATACCCATAGCGGTAAAAAGTCTTTGGGGTGTGGCGCGTTCGATGGTTATCTGTGCGCCCGTCGGCTCCTGGCAGTGTCCAGTTATCCTGGTAGCCATAGACAGTCATTTTTGCACGCCAACAACAAAATTCCGGGTCCCTGGTGGTGGGTTCTGATTTAAAAAAGACTTTCGTCAGGTTGAACAGTACTTTTTTAGCGATTCCCTCCATTATGACGGCGGCATCAGGAATAAAGTTTGGTTCCCAGTACTGGGCATGACCACGGAGATGCTCCGGCAGCTGGTGTAGCTGGACGTCACCCAGACGGCAGTTAACGCCGCCCATGTCACGGTAGATAAAATCAATAGCGGGTAAATCGTTGTGATCCATGGTCAGCTTCAACAATACGTTCTGGCCATGGAACTCAAGATAGAAGCGCTGCCTGTAAATGTGATCAACCATTTCTTCCGCAATGGGCCTGAGTAATGCACCGGTAATAAACTGAGTAGGTGTTGTTTGACTTTGTTCAATCAGGGCATTGAGCAAAGGCCAGTTGTTTATGCCAAACAGTGCATATAGTGGAATAATGTAGTGGCCTTGAGTCGTGAATAATTCCGGAACAGGTCTATGGATCATACCGGCACCGGATAGCTGTACGGCTTCTTCTTTCGGGTCAATCAGGTGGGCATCAGGAACGAAAGACAAATTTTCTTCCAGACACGTAAACTTCTCTGTTTGTTTAATTTTTAATACCGACGAATTCGCTACGCTGGCTGCACACTCTTTTTGATAAAGCAACCTGCGAACCCCCCCTATTTCCTCATTCAGGCTGACTTTGACCATGGCAAATTCTGTTGTGCCGCCAGCGGGCAAGGCGATCAACAAGGTTCTGAATGAGCTCAATGCTAAAGCGGGAACATCAACCTGTGTATGCTGATATTTTGATATCAGGGGGGCAAACAGTGTTGCGGATTTTGGATGTACCAGATACAGGATTTGGTCCTGACCTTCGACCGTGCGCGTGATTGAACAATGGCCTTGGCGGAGCTGAAACAGTTTTCCTTCAGAACAGGGAATCCAGTAGCCTTTCATCATAAACGGCTGGAAAGTGCCAGGGTGATATTGATCATCGCTGGCTTCATACCCATGATGAAACCCGGCAACGATCTGTTGATTTTCATTAACAACGTGCCGGCTCTCTTCTGCCATCGCCAACCGGGTTTTTTCGGCGTATATATACGCCAGGAAGGTATCTGGCAGTGCTTTGAAAGTATCCCAGAGTGGACTTCTATCCATTTTTTCCCGGCAGGATTGGATTTCAGTCTGAAAAAACTGATCAACAAGAGATAAGCAGTTCCGTTCGGATAACGCACTATTGCCGGGGAGTGAACGATTTTCCGTCTCTGTCAGCGCAGTGTAAACATAGGGGGTACCTGTTGCGGCCGCTATCATCTTTCTATCCTATGATGTTTCCACTCTGTATCCAGTCTGAGCCATTCTGCTTTCTGGCTGAAAACCAAATCTACGGTCAGCTTCCAATTGATTGGTCTCCTGCGTGCCGACGGTTGCAGGCGGGCGACGTGGCTGCATGATTTTATCACTGCCTTGTGAAGCTTCCCGGTGGATATATAAGCCATCGTTCTCATTCGGACCTTTAGCGTCGATGAATTGCTCTTTAACCAGATAGCCAACAAGGTGCCTGGGCAGATCCTGCTGAAAGAGTGCGTATTGCCAGCGATTGAGTGCATTACCCCTTACCCGGTATTGTCGATCAATCTGATCTCGGTATGTCTCATTATCAGCACCTGATGATTGATCAGCCCCAAAACCGAGCAAGTGCATCAGTTGATAAATGTCATCATCATTTCTCTCGTGATTAAGACGCCAGAACTCATCGGATACAAAACGATAAACATGTTGGTAAAGCGAAACGGGGGTGTAGTGGGAGTGCAAAAGATGGCTAATGGTTTGCTGGCTTTCAGGCGTGAGGTTTTCATAGGCATCAGCCTGAGCCGACCCGGAGACGATGGACAGCCCTGTAAAGTGATTGACTTGTTCCTGACAGCGAGCCGCCATGGAGGATTCACTACTGTGTCCGATGGCACTGGCAAGAGATGCTGTAACGCTGTCTTGCAAAAATTGCTGAATACAATCCTTTATGTGGCTGTTACTGCCAGAAATCAACGGAAGTAACAGCGATTGTATCCGGCCTGAAAAACCTTCGTTGCAGCCTTCTAAATCATTGCCAACTATAGCGACAAGATTATTCAAGGCATGGCTGATTGAGTTGTCTGTCAGGTTATAAACTTCTGCATAGAATAACTGGCTGACAAACATTTCAAAATACTCAACAGACTCGTCAACCATCCCGCGACCGCTGTAGCCATGATCCCTCATGCCTGAATAGCGATTAAGCCGCTGGATAAAGTTTCTTTCCAATGCGGCTAACGCCCCATCAATACCGGGGTTGCTGGCTTTGTATTGCTGATACGCATGGCAATCCCGGAGTGTCTGGCACAGAGCCTGGATATTCCTGTGCAGCTGCCTCCCCGCGTACATGACATCCCTCTCGCTATCGCCATAGATGGCGAAGAGTTGCTCCTCGTCAATGACCGGTTGATCCGCCGGTTTCCTGAAATAGCACACTGCGTGATGCCGTAAAAGGTCATGACAAAGTTTCAGCGATTTCTCCTCAATCCCTGAAATGTGTTGGATATTCGTCAAGTGGTTTTGAATTGAAAGTAATGCGGGATGGCTGTTGGTGCCTTTTATTTGTTGGTAAATCTCATAGAGTAAAGCGGATTTATAACTTTTTATGGAGTCCAGTTCGCTTATTCCCAGTTCCTTCAATACGTCAATGGCAGTGCGCAGGCTTTTGGTACTTGTCACCTCTTTCAGCAATTGTTGAAGCTTTAATAATTTATTGAGGTGCGGACAAATGAGACGTAACTGTGCAACATTCAGATTGGTGCTGTAGGTTCCGCGCAGAAACTGCTTGGGTTCTCCGTTAGCACCATACATCGCAAGTTCTGCGTAAATTGATTCAAACTTGTCCTTCAGGAAGTCCCTGTCATCATGATTCTCAAGATTAATGGAAAGGGTATTGAACAGCAGACAGGGTTGCGCCTGTGGTAAAGGGCTAATCAAACGTTGACACGCTGTCGTCATACGTATTGGATTTCTGAGAATTTCGGCCATTGATTTTTTTCCGATGCTGACAAAATGATCAGCGCTATCCTCTGAAATCCTGTCATCCACCCCCAGCAAATCACCCACAATACATAAAAAGTCGTCATACCATTTGTTTAATTCTTCCAGGTGCTCACTTAGTTTGATCATTTGATCTTTAGTTAATGAAAATCCGGTTTCTCCATCATAATTTGCTTCCATATCATGCAGTAGGTTCTGGCTGAAGAGCAGGTCGAAAAAGCTATAGCCAAGTGCATGATTGCCATCGGGGATTTTGATCAGGAAATGCCCCTCGGTTTCATAGGGAGTCTGTTGGTAGCCAATGTCTACCGTATACATCTCCCTGAACTCCGGTTGTACTTCAGCAAGTTCTATTAGATGAGAGAGCCTGGCCCTGACGCTATCGCCCAGGTGCTTATCACTTTTGCACTCCCGATAGGTGTCTGCCAGAGTGCTTGCGGCTAACTGATCGACTTCGTGTTGGTCCCAATGAAGCCAGTGACTGATCAGCTTTCTTTTCTCAATGGCAGCTTTTTTCTCCGCCAGTTGATCAGCATGGTTGGCAATGGCTGTTTCAATACTATTGGCATCCCCGCCATGTTCATGGAAAAAATTCCGAAGGTACTCCAGATGCCCGGCAATTTGCTGTCGCAATGGTTGAAGCTGCCTGAATGCTGATGCGTCTTCAAGAAGGGTAATAACTTTGGCCTGGATCTTTAAATCAAAACATTGAGTGAGATGTTCAATGCTTTGATGTGACCAGGTTCCTGACAGGTTTGATGTGCTGATAATTTGCTGAATAATATGACCATAATCAATATCAGGGGTTGTCTCATGGGGGGGCTGTGGTATATCCATGGCTACTGCAAATGGTTGATCAGTATGGGAGGACGATACTGGTTGTTGCGCCCTTGCTGCGGATGTAATTTGAGGGGGGGGGGCGATAAAGGGCGTTGAATGAGTTGAATGAATAGAGGGCATGGATACATCCTGATAAACGTTGAAACTAAATCTATTGACCCTGGAATTAATAGAAAGTTCTTGAGTACGATTCCGTTCATCAGGCACTGGTCATGAATAAGAACTTTCGATCAAAGTATTTTCCTGCCTGACTATCCATAATGTGAGCTATGTTATAAAGTCCTCCATTGCAGGTCATCCCAAATAGTTGAACTCTCTTATGTCTCAATCTGTAGAAGCCGATGTGGTGGTGATTGGCGGTGGTATCGCCGGTCTCTGGTTATTTCGCACCCTGAATACTCTGGGCTATCGAACCTTGTTGCTGGAGCAGAACGCTCTGGGCGGTGGTCAGACCATAAAATCCCAGGGCATTGTTCATGGCGGTACAAAATACACGTTAACTGGTCAGTTAACCAATGCTTCCCAGGCCATTGCCGGTATGCCGGAGCGCTGGCGTAATGCCTTGGCTGGCAAGGGTGGGGAGGTGGATCCTGATCTCCGTTCGGCCCGCATATTGTCTGAATACCACTATCTCTGGTCGCCAGGTGATATTGGCTCACGACTGACCTCTTTTTTTGCCAGCAAAGCGCTTCGTGGACGGGTTGATGCTCTAACCAGTGAGCAGTTTCCGGCCATTTTCAAGCATGATGGTTTTCGCGGAAAGGTATATCAGCTCAATGAAATCGTTCTGGATATCGCTACCGTTACCCGGGCCCTGGTCAGTGGCCTGGAAGATAAAACGCTGAAAGTAGACTGGAGCGAGCAGGGTAATGCCCGGTTGTTAACCAATGCCAACGGTGAGATTGATGCTGTTGCCTTGGCAGATAGCGATGGTCAGACAACCATGTTGCAAGCCAAACGGTTTGTGCTGGCCGCGGGTGAAGGCGCTGAGGCGCTATTGAATACCTGGGGTGTCAGTCATCCAAAAATGCAGGTACGTCCCTTGCAGATGGTCATGGTTCGTCATTCCCATCCTGAACCTATCTACGCCCATTGTCTTGGCACAACACCACTGCCGAGAATGACCATTACCAGCCATCCGGATGCCGATGGCAAGTGGGTCTGGTATCTCGGCGGAGGCATTGCGGAAGACGGTGTCAAACAGTCTGCTGAGGAATTGATTGCCACGGCGAAAAAAGAGCTGAAAGCGCTGTTGCCCTGGGTAGACCTGAGTCAGGCTGAGTGGGACACCTTGCGGGTCAATCGTGCTGAGCCAAAACAGAGCCGCCTGCTTCGTCCAGATGCGGCATTCTGTCAGCCGGTGGCCAACGGTATTGTCACCTGGCCGACTAAGCTGGCACTGGCTCCTAATCTCTCTGATGAAGTGGTTCGTTTGCTGCAGGAGGATAATATTCGTCCAGCGACTGATAACAGTTTCGTTATGCCTGAAGGATTTTCCCGGCCTGAGATCTGTCCAAACTTCTGGCAGGGGCATTTTGTGCAAGGGAAGACATCATGAGTCAGTGTCTTGTTAACAAGCAGATCGCCGGTACTGATCTTGAAGTGTCGCCACTGGGTTTCGGCACCGTTAAGTTTGGCCGGGATCAGGGCGTGAAGTACCCGGAACAGTTTACGATTCCTGATGACCGTGAAATGCTGGATCTGCTTACACTGGCCCATACCCTGGGTATGAACCTGCTGGATACGGCTCCGGCCTATGGCACCAGCGAGGAACGCCTTGGTCAGTTGTTTGCCAAACATAAAGGGCTGCGTGAACAGTGGGTCATCTGCAGTAAGGTTGGTGAAGAGTTTGTCACTGTTGAAAATGGTCGGGGAGAGTCCTGTTTTGATTTTTCGGAGCAGCATATCCGTTTCAGTGTGGAGCGAAGCTTGCAGCGCCTGAATACCGATGTGATTGAATTGCTGCTGGTCCATTCCAATGGTGATGATGTCAATATCATTGAGCAGACAGGTTGCCTGGAAGTGCTGGCTGATCTGAAAAAAGAGGGGAAAATCCTCGCTTCGGGTATGTCCACTAAAACGGTTGCCGGTGGCATCCTGGCGCTGAAACATGCCGACGTTGCCATGGTGACCTATAACCTGAACGAACAGGGCGAAAAGCCGGTGTTGGACTATGCAGTGGCACATGGCAAAGGCATCTTTATCAAGAAGGCCCTGGCCAGTGGTCATGCCTGCCTGTCAGGACAGGACCCCGTTCTGGAAAGTATGAAACTGGTGTTTTCACACCCGGCGGTTTCTTCAGCTATTGTTGGCACCATCAATCCTGCCCATTTGCGACAGAATGTGGAGGCGTATCTGAAAGCCAGCGGGATTTAAGCTGGTTCGGGGGCTTCTAACTATCTAGCTTCTAACTATCTATAGAAGAGGCTCTCATGCATAAAGGATATGGTTTAAATAATTTTCTTTTATGTTTTTTTGAAATAAAAACAAACAAAAATTTGACGAACTCACTTTTTGGTTATTTACTGAAATAATAAGCTGTAATTTAATTTCGAAAATTTGTATCTACGCTGTAAAAATTAATCGGATGACAAGGATCGTCGTCTTATGGAAACAGCTGAGCAGGTACTCATCATTGAAGACGCGGAGCAGCGTCGGCATGACTTCAGCACTATTTTGCAGTTTATGGGCTATCACACAGTGGCTATTGGTGCAGCCTACTGGGAAGATGCCGTTAGTGCTTATCCCCCGGAAACCTTCAGTGCCTTATTTCTAGGTGATTTTTTACAGGCAGAAAGCTCCCTGCAGGGAATGCTCTCCCGAGTTCAGGGCTGGTGCGGTGGCGTTCCGGTTATCCGGATTGCGGAGTCACTGCCAGACAATCTGTCGTTAGCACTGGCCAGGCAAATCATCGCACGGGTTGACTGGCCATGCAGCAAGCCGCAACTTTTATCCAGTTTGCATTATGGTCAGGTCTACCGTGAGCAGTGGCGTCAGGCACACCAGACTGGCTACAACCAGCAGGTACAACTGTTCCGTGGGCTGGTTGGCAAGAGCGAGCGTATTCGTAAAGTTCGGGCCGCCATGGCCCAGGTGGCGGATCGGGACGTCAATGTTTTGATCACCGGTGAGTCCGGCACGGGCAAAGAAGTGGTTGCCCGCAATCTTCATGAGCATTCCTACCGCAGAAGTGCGCCATTTGTTCCGGTCAATTGCGGTGCTATCCCCACAGATCTGTTAGAAAGTGAGCTCTTTGGCCATGAAAAGGGGGCTTTCACCGGAGCTGTGACCAGTCGCAAGGGACGGTTCGAGCTGGCCCAGGGTGGAACACTGTTTCTTGACGAGATAGGCGATATGCCTCTGCATATGCAGGTCAAGTTGCTCAGGGTTCTGCAGGAGAGAACCTTCGAACGGGTTGGTGGAACAGAGCCTATTGAGGTGGATGTTCGAATTATTGCTGCAACCCATAAGAATCTTGAAAGTATGATCACTGAGGGAAGCTTCAGAGAAGATCTTTATTACCGTTTGAATGTATTTCCCATTGAGATGCCTTCGCTGAAAGAGCGGCCTGAAGATATTCCGCTGATGATTAATGAGCTGACCCATAATATGGAAAAGCAGGCCAGGGGATCAATTCGACTCAGTTCCGCAGCAATATTATCGCTTTGTCGGCATGACTGGCCGGGTAACGTCCGGGAAATGGCTAATCTTCTGGAGCGCCTGGCGATTATGTATCCCTATGGGGTTATCGGGGTTCAGGATCTGCCAGAAAGTTTTTGTCATCTCGATTTGATCAGCCAGGAAGATGATGGTGTGGCGGATTTATTTCCAGACAGTATCCAGCCCGCCGGAGCTGCTACTTCGGAAGACCTTGCAGTACTGCCGGTAGGAGGGTTGAACCTTAAGGAATATCTGACCCGACTGGAAAAGAGTTTGATTCAGCAGGCGCTGAGTGACTGCAATAGTGTTGTTGCCAGGGCAGCAGACAAGTTGCAGATACGGCGAACGACCCTGGTGGAAAAAATGCGCAAGTATGGTTTGCAGAGATATGAGGATTCTGTGAAAACCTGATATTCAGTGATGCAGAAAAAATGGCTACATTTTTGTAGCCATTTTTTTTGCTAACAGATTCATTCTCAGATTTACTGCGTTAATCAATGCGTTCCGGTTTTTGTTTCTGTATTGTTCTGTTGTGCTTCGACTCCCTTCTTCTTGCTGATCCACTGTTCGATAATTGTTGCTGATTGGTTTGCAGGTAATCCTTTATTTGCATATTTAATGAATGCGCTAATCGACATTATGTCACGATCTGGTTTTTTTCTTCCCTGTTTTGTCGGTCAAATGCTGCCATTTTTGCGTCACTATAAAGTGACACTGTCAAATAACTATCTTTTTAGAAAGTTCAAAAAAGTGTTCAAGATATTTTCAAAGCAACCGAAAATTAATCTATGTCAAAAAAATAGCGAAATGAAATCGGTGTTGTTTTAGAAAGTTGTGAAAAAACAGGTGGTTGTGTTTTTTTATTTTTCTTTATGTATTTTTTTGGGGTTTGGTAGCTGTTTTTATTTTTCATATCAAAGTTGGCATGTTCATTGATATGTATATTTTGTCGTTTTTCTATATGCATTTTCTGAGCAATTGAAAAATTAAAGTGAGAACGATGGCGCAAGCAAAGAAAAGAGTGATTGCGGTTTCAGGATGTAAAGGAGGTGTTGGTAAAACCGTAGTTGCAATAAACCTTGCCCTGGCGATGGCAAAGCTGGGTCAGCGTGTCGTTTTGATGGATGGTAATCTTTCTGTACCAGATGTTGAGTTCACCCTCGGGATGAACGAAGAAGGTTTAAAAGAACAATTGTCGTCTGATTTTATTTTTTCATCGCCTGCTGAAGGTGAGTTCGTTACTGAGAGCTCGGGCCATCAGCAGAAAGGACTGTTGGATGGTCCATCGGGTGTAAGGGTATTTACACCGGCTGCTCAGGGAGACTGGAAAGACAGTATTCAAATTATTCAGGCAGTAGAGTTGATTCAGGACATGGATGATCTTGCGTCAGATCTGGATACTTTGATTATTGATACGGCTCCGGGCCTGGCCCCGGATAATGTAACTCTCATTCAGGCGGCAACAGAGGTGGTCGTTGTCGTCAGTCAGGAAGACGTGTCTGTTATTGATGCTGTTCGACAGATAAGGCTTCTGTACCGGGTTTTCAATGTTCACCAGTTTTATATTGTTGTTAATCAGGTGAGCAGCAGAAGAGGCGGTGCTAAACAGTTTGAGAAATTACAGGAGTATCTGAAAGACGACAAACAGATAGTTTTAAGCTTTCTGGGTGCAATTCCACATGATAAGGCTGTAAGTGAAGCGGTATTACAGCAGTCGGCACTGTTGACTGTCAGTAACGATTGTCGGGCTGCAAGAGCGTTTCACAGAATTGGACATCAGCTAGCAAAATTACCGGTGCCTGAGCCAAAAGGTCGTATAGAATTCTTTTTGCCTGGTAGGATCAAGGAGAGGATCTAATCATGACAGAGACAGCACAGGACGTGCAAACCAAGTCGGCACAAAAAACGACACTGAACATGGAAGAGATGGTGATAAAACATCGCTCATTGGTAAAAAGAATTGCCAATCATCTCGCCGCAAGAATGCCCGCCAGTGTTCAGATTGATGATCTGGTCCAGTCAGGAATGATTGGGTTGCTTGAAGCAGCTTCAAAATATGATGCATCCAAAGGTGCCAGTTTTGAAACGTTTGCCGGTATTCGAATTCGTGGCGCAATGCTGGATGAAATTCGAAAAGGGGACTGGGGACCAAGATCAGTATATCGCAACAGTCGTCGTATTACTGAAGCGGTTCAGGTTGTTGAAGCGAAACTGGGAAGAGATGCCCGGGATTCTGAAGTTGCCAAAGAACTTGATGTGAAAATTGATGAGTATTACACCATTCTGAGTGATTTAAGAGGGTGTCGTCTTTTTAGTTATGAAGAGTTATTTGACAGTGAAGAATCAAGAATGCAGGCTCGCTCAGGAGACAGGGGCCCTTCAGCAGATATTCAGGAAGAAAAATTTAAAACAGCACTGATTGAAGCTATTGATAAACTGCCTGAAAGAGAAAAGCTGGTATTGATGCTTTATTACGATGAAGAGATGAATCTGAAAGAGATCGGTAAAGTATTAGGGGTCAGTGAATCAAGAGTCAGCCAAATTCATTCTCAGGCTGCACTGCGTTTAAGGTCACGGTTGCAAAACTGGCTGAGTTAACGTCTCAGCCACACCGTTTTTACAGGGCAGTGACAAAATATGGTCAAGCGTCGGGAATCGGGGCGTTTTCTTTTTTGATTTTGACAGCGTTCAGTTGAGTTGATCTATTTTCAGAAATATATGCCGGTTATATGCTGCATAGCTTTGAACATTCTATTTTTAGTTTCTTATTGTTCCAAGTGAGTGGGTCTTAGCTCCATATACTTCTTTTATTAAGTTGTTTAATAACGGACCTGCATAATATGAAATGGACTTCTATCTCGGCCGCCATTCTGTTGTCGGCACTCTCCTTTATTCTTCCGGCTCAGGAAGAGGCACCAGAAGAAATTAATGGTGTGATTACCATCAATACCCACCAGGCAAAACGCCTTCATGATATTGGCGCACTCTTTATCGATGTGCGTCCCTATCAACAGTGGCAATATGGACACGTAGACGGATCTCACAGTCTTGATCTAAGGGGTGGGTTTCGTCAGCTGCTGGTGCCGGGGGTTCTGGAAAAAGAGACTCCTATCGTGATCTACGGAAACAGCACATACCATATGAGAGGGGCTATTGGCAGTTATCTGGCCGCATTATGGGGTTATGAACGGGTGTTCTTCCTCAGGGACGGTTACTATTCCTGGTTAGCCTTGGATTATCCGGTGACATTGAAGTCTGATGTTGTGGGTGAGTCCTACACCACAGGGGTTATGGCGCAGTAACAACGCCTTGATCCTTGCAAATACTTTCCTTTCCTTCTGTACCCGTTTCCAAATGCCTTTTATCTTCACTTTCTCTATTGGGAGTGAAGATCGGTATGCCCTGAGCCCTTCCAAGGCTTCTTCAATACTGTTAATGAACACTATTTACCTCCGCAGTCAGTAAAATTTCCTGATATAATCGCCAACCAACGCTATATAGGGACATCTTGGAAAGCAGGGCTTTTCATTGCTCATGGCTGTGCTGCTTTGCGAATCAGGGTCTCGGCGATACACGCTTTTGGATTCAGGAGTTCGCTTTGCTTAATGTGGTTCAGTTGAGCTGTGAGCGGGACGACAGGCTGCTGTTCAGTAACCTGTCCTTTCAGCTTGGTAGTGGAGAAATACTCCAGATTGAGGGGCGAAACGGTGCTGGTAAAACATCGCTGCTTCGCATCATTGCTGGCTTTTCATCCAGTTTGAGTGGCGATATTTTCTGGAACGACCAGCCTTTATCGACAGTGTATGCTGATTTTCGTCTTGACTGTTTTTTTCTTGGCCACAAACCAGGACTGAAACTGGATCTGACGCCTCTTGAAAACCTTGTCTGGCGAGCCAGGCTGGCCAATACCATCATCAATCGGGAAGTATTGCTCGCTGCCCTTGATCGGGTCCAGCTTGCCGGTTATGAAGATATTCCCTGTAGCCATCTATCCGCTGGGCAGTTAAGGCGGGTGGCGTTTGCCGGGTTGATTGCCAGCCCGGCACGGCTCTGGATTCTCGATGAACCATTCACCGCGATTGATATTGAAGGTGTTTCCTGGCTGAAGAGACTTTTTGATGAGCACACCCATCAGGGAGGTATGGTGCTGGTTACCAGCCATCAACCATTGAATGATCGTCAGGGAAATCTGCGTAAGTTGAATGTGGAGCACTTTGGCGAAGAAAGGAGTGCTGATGGTGAGAGGGGGCAAGATGTCCAGGGTTGACCAGCCATCCATGCGGGGGTTCTCAGCCTGCCTGGCCCTGATTCGCCGGGACCTGACGCTCACGTTCCGGTCACCCGGTCAGGCCATTAATCCCATGGCGTTCTTTCTGATGGTGGCTACTTTGTTTCCCCTTGGGATTGCGCCGGATCGGGAGGTGTTGTCAGAACTGGCAGCAGGCATTATCTGGATTGGTGCTCTGCTGGCTGTTTTGCTGTCGCTGGACTCATTGTTTAAAAGCGACCAGGACGACGGGGCTTTGGACCAATTACTGATGTCGCCACACCCGCTGCCCTTACTGGTATTGGCCAAGGTGTTCAGTCACTGGTTAACCAGCGGTTTTTGTTTAACACTAATGGCACCATTGCTGGCCATTATGTTGCATCTGCCATCAGAAGCTTTTTCTCCTCTTATGATGACGCTGTTATTGGGAACACCAGTACTCAGTCTGGCAGGAGCCATCGGTGCTGCCTTAACGGTAAAAGTACAACGCGGAGGCGTGTTGCTGACCCTGCTTTCGTTACCGCTTTACATACCGGTACTGATTTTTGCCACAGGGGCCGTTAGTGCTGCAATGCAAAACATGCCGTATACAGGTCATATTCTCTGGTTGTCTGTGTTCCTGATACTTGGGATATGTCTGGCACCACTGGCGATTGCCGGGGCATTAAGGGTAATTAATGAGTAATGAATATGTTTCAGTATACGGTAAAGAGACGTGTCTTTATTCAGGCAATTTCTTGAAAAGTGAAGAGATTTCCAGCACTCTCTGCCTGCAGAGAATCCCTGCAAAATCAGGCCGCATTGGTGGCGGCCTCAGTAAGTAGAACAAGAGTATGAACTGGACGTTTTTTCATAAGTTGGGTTCTCCCAAGTGGTTTTATGATATCAGCGGTAAGTGGTTGCCCTGGCTTCAGGTGTCCTCCCTGGTGCTGATATTGGTGGCGCTGGTCTGGGGGCTGGCGTTTACCCCTCCGGATTACCTGCAGGGCAACAGTTACCGCATCATCTTTATTCATGTGCCTGCTTCGTTTCTTGCCCAGTCGATCTATATGATGATGGCAACCGCCGCTGCTGTAACCCTGATCTGGCGAATCAAGCTGGCGGATATGGCGTTGAAAGTCATGGCACCTGTCGGGGCTTCTTTCTGCATACTCTCTCTGGTTACCGGTGCCATCTGGGGACAACCGACCTGGGGGACCTGGTGGGTATGGGATGCCCGCCTGACCTCCATGCTGATTCTGCTCTTTCTCTATATCGGTATTATTGCCCTGCGCGGTGCCATCCACACCACAGAGGCCGCCGCAAAAGCCTGCGCCATTCTCAGCCTGGTGGGGGTGGTCAACATCCCGATCATCAAGTTTTCGGTGGATTGGTGGAATACCCTTCATCAGGGTGCCACATTGAAACTGACTGAAAAACCTTCCATGGCCCCGGAAATGCTATGGCCCCTGTTATTGGCCATTCTCGGATTTTATCTGTTTTTTACGATGGTCACGGTGCTTCGTCTACGTATAGAAATTATCAGTCGTGAAAGAAAGACCCGCTGGGTTAAAGAGCTGGTGAGTTGATGTCTATGTATTTTGACAGTTGGAGCGGTTTTCTGGTCATGGAGGGGCACGGTCTCTACGTCTGGAGTGCCTATGCGATGGCTTTGGCCGTGATTGGTTACAATCTGATTGCACCGTTTATGGCAAGGCGGCGGATACTCGCACAGTTAGCTGCACAAGTGAGAAGACAAGAGCAATTGGTGCAAAGAAAAGTGATCGTGAATGAGGTCACTACAGGTAGAGGTGATAACAATGAGAATCGCTCTGCCAACCCTGAAAACACACAACCAAAACATCGCCCCGGGCGACAGGAAGAAGGCTCTGAGTCTGTAGAGAGGAGTGCTCAATGAATGCAGTTCGCAAACAGAGATTAATACTCGTATTACTGCTGCTGGCAGGCGTTGGGGTGGCAGTGGCTCTGATGTTGTTTGCGCTGCGCGAGAACATTAATCACTACTTTTCACCCGCTCAGATGGCTGCCGGTGAAGCTCCGTTAGGTCAGCGGATGCGCGGTGGTGGCCTGGTTGTTCCGGGTTCCGTTGAGCGTGATACCGAAAGCCTGAAAGTCAGTTTTCGCATCACGGATGGTGCCGGAGAGGTAACGGTGCACTATGAAGGTATTCTGCCCGACCTGTTTGTTGAAGGCTCTGGTGTAGTTGCCCTGGGAACGCTTGGCGATGACGGTGTTTTCGCGGCAACGGAAGTCCTGGCCAAACATGATGAAAACTATATGCCGCCGGAAGTTCAGAAAGCCATTGATGAGGCACATCCCGGTTACACCAGGCCGACGGTACAAACCACTGCTCAAAGTGAGCTGAGGAGTCTGCAAGATGGTAGCTGAAGCTGGCCTGCTGGCTCTGATTATTGCCCTGTGCCTGAGTCTGTTACTCAGCATTTTTCCGCTGGTGGGCAGTTACACCGGTAATCTCCGGTTGATGAATCAGGCTCGTTCCCTGTCCTGGGGACTGTTTGCCTTTGTGGGCTTTTCGTTCTTGTGTCTGGTCTGGGCATTTGTTACCGACGACTTTTCGGTGGATTATGTCGCCAGGCATTCAAACAGCCTGTTGCCGGTACAGTATAAAGTCAGTGCCACCTGGGGCGGACACGAAGGGTCGCTGCTGATGTGGGTGCTGATTCTGGTTGGCTGGATGGCGATGGTGGCTGTCAAGAGCGACCGCCTGCCCCCTGAGTTGTCCGCCCGGGTGCTCTCGGTCATGGGGATGATTACCGTTGGCTTTTTGCTGTTTACCTTGCTGACGTCCAACCCGTTTAACCGGATTCTGCCTTTTCCCCCGGAAGATGGTGCTGACCTGAACCCTCTGCTTCAGGACTTTGGCCTTATCGTTCACCCTCCCATGCTGTACATGGGTTACGTGGGTTTTGCCGTTGCCTTTGCCTTTGCCATTGCTGCTCTGCTGGGAGGTCAGCTGGATACCGCCTGGGCCCGATGGGCAAGACCATGGACAACCGTGGCCTGGGTGTTCCTGACCCTGGGGATTTCTCTGGGAAGCTGGTGGGCCTATTATGAGCTTGGCTGGGGTGGCTGGTGGTTCTGGGATCCGGTGGAAAATGCTTCTCTGATGCCCTGGCTGGTGGGAACGGCACTGATGCACTCCCTGGCAGTGACAGAAAAACGTGGTCTGTTTAAGAGCTGGACGTTACTGCTGGCCATTTTTACCTTCTCATTAAGTTTGTTGGGCACGTTCCTGGTTCGCTCCGGCGTGCTTACCTCGGTCCACGCCTTTGCCAATGATCCGGAGCGAGGCGTTTTTATCCTCTTTTATCTGATGATTGTCGTCGGTGCATCACTGACGCTGTTTGCCCTCAGGGCACCTGAGGTACGCAGTCGTATCAGTTTTTCCATGGCATCCAGGGAAACGCTGCTGCTGGTCAATAATATTTTGCTGACCGCCAGTGCCGCCACCGTGCTGCTTGGAACATTATTCCCGCTGCTGCTGGAATCCCTCGATATGGGCATGATTTCGGTAGGGCCTCCTTACTTCAATTTTGTCTTTGTGCCAATGGCCATGTTGCTGGCGTTTGCCCTGGGGTTTGGGGTTCTGCTCAACTGGAAGAACGGTTCGGTCAAATGGCTGATCAGCCAGACTCGATGGATTTTTCTGGTATCCATTCTGGGTGGTTTAGGGTTCAGCCTGTTCTACGGTGACGCTTTGGCCAAAAATTTCCTGATCAGTGAAGTGCTGGCCATGGCCCTGGTGCTGTGGATCGTGCTGACCATGGTCCGGGATATTCTGAATAAAACCCGAAACACCCGGGCAAAAGCGGGGCTGATTGATGCGCTAAAACGGTTAAAACCAGCGTATTACGGAATGCATCTGGCGCATCTGGGGCTGGCAGTCACCATTGTTGGTGTGGCCATCACCAGTGGCTACAGCAGCCAGCGTGATTTACGCATGGCTCCCGGTGACCGGGTAACGCTTGGTGGGTATCAGTTCCGTTTTGATGGTGTCAGTTTACAGCCCGGCCCTAACTTCACCTCTAACTATGGATCTGTCACAGTCTACAAAAATGGTCGTCAAATAGCGGTGTTGCATCCTGAGAAGCGAGTCTATACCGCACAGCAAATGCCTATGAGCGAGGCTTCTATCGACCCCGGATTAACCCGCGATATTTACGTTGCCCTGGGTGAACCATTGGGGGATGACGGCAGCTGGGCATTGCGACTTCATATCAAGCCCTTTGTCCGCTGGATCTGGCTGGGTTCCCTGTTTATGGGACTGGGTGGTGTGCTGGCGATCTCAGACCCGCGCTACAGAATGAAAGTTCGTCAGAAAGTGAATGCATTGAGACCACTGGGTAATGAGGGAGTAGCCAGCGCATGAAGCGGCGATTGCAACTGTTTTTACCACTGGCGATTTTTCTCGGTCTTTGCCTGATGTTTTATGTGGCACTGTTCCGGGAGAACCCGGGCGAGCTGCCCTCTGCCCTGCTGGATCAGCCTTTGCCAACATTCGAACTGCCAACGGTGAAAAATCCAGACAGGACTGTGACCAGAGAGAGCCTGCTGGGTGAAGTCGCCCTGATCAATGTCTGGGCTACCTGGTGTCCTGCCTGTCGTGTCGAGCACCCCTATCTGGTGGATCTGGCCAATAAAGGCGTACCCATTTACGGTGTGAACTACAAGGATGATCAGCCTGAAGCCAGAAAGTGGTTGAAGACGCTGCACGACCCTTATCGTTTCAGCATCAATGATAAAAGTGGTTCACTGGGCATTGATCTGGGTGTTTACGGGGCACCGGAAACCTATTTGATCGATCATCAGGGCGTCATCCGTTATAAGCATGTCGGCATTGTTGATGCCAATGTCTGGAAGAATGACCTTGAGCCCAGGTTCAGGCACTTGCAAAAACAAATGCTACTGGCACAGGCAAATAACCGTGAAGGGGAGGCCAAATGATACAGCGCATAACCTCCCGATTGATCGTTCTGCTATTGACCGTACTGTTTATGGGTGCAGCCTATGGTGTGATCGACTCCTATGAGTTTTCGACACCGGAACTGGAGCAGCGTTTTTTCGAGCTGACCAATGAGCTGCGTTGTCCAAAGTGTCAAAACCAGTCCATAGGCGATTCTAATGCGCCCATTGCCCAGGATCTTCGGCGGGAAGTGCACCGACTGTTAAATGAAGGCGCAGATAACCAGGCAGTTATCGAGTTTATGCTGGCCCGCTACGGAGACTTTGTGCTTTACAAACCCCGTCTTGCTGGTGTCAATCTGGTGCTCTGGCTTGGGCCTCTGCTTCTGCTATTGGCGGGTTTGATAGTACTTATTGTGGTGGTTCGCAACCATAAGGCGACTGCTTCGGAATCGGCATCAGCGGCTCCCGATGAACATAACGCAGATAAAGAGTTACTGGACAAAAAGCTGAACAGATTTCTGACAGACTATTTGACCACACACTCATCAGAAGATAATAAAACGGACGGTAAAGAGTAATGATGGAGTTCTGGTTGGTAGCCGCCTTGCTGATTGCCATTGCCGTACTGGTTTCGGTCTGGCCATTGGTAAAGCCAGTCGTTTCAGCACCCGGTGAGGATGAGTCTGAAGAGTCTGTAAACGTTGCCAGTTTCCGTGACCAGATGGCCGATCTGGACTGGCAGCTGCAACAGGGGCTGGTGTCAGCGGGAGAAGCGGAAAGGTTGAAACTGGAGTTAAGGCAGAAACTGGCAGATGAGTTGGGTGATGGGCAGCCAGCAAGCCCATGCTCTCTGTTGAAGAAGCCGGGGTTTGCACTGCTGATTGCTCTGATAGTACCTGTGTCCACCGTGCTCCTCTATTTTAAGCTGGGTGCCACCACTGAGATTGCTGTGGTCAACGCCATGAACAATGGCAACCTCAATGGTGGGCAGGTGGAAACGGTACTTAAAGAGTGGGTGGCCAAGCGGCCTGAGAATAATCAGGCGCTGTTCATGCTGGGCAGCCATTACCTGAGAACAGGCAAGCTGGAGGAAGCAGTTAAAACCTACCGGCACCTTGCCAGTATCAGTAATGGCCATCCCCAGGTCACTGCGGAATTGGCGCAGGTGCTGTTTTTAAGCAGTAATAATGTGGTAACACCTGAAATTCGCGAACTCTATCTGCAGACACTGCTGAAAGATAGCCAGAATACCACGGCACTGGGATTGAAGGGGATTGATGCCTTTACCAGGGGGAACTATCAGGACGCCATTGCCGCCTGGCAGCTGGCGTTGACCCATGAAGTGGATCCCGCAGCCCGGCAGTCATTGAGTGCGGGTATTAATCAGGCGCGTTCAATGCTCGGTGATACCGTGGTTGCCCTTCGGGTCATGATCGATCTGGCCCCTGAGCTGGGTGAGTTGCCAGATGATGCGCGGGTGGTGGTCTTTGCCCGGCCAGCGGGTGATGCCAAACAGCCTCCGCTGGTGGCTGTGCCTCTGAGTGTTGGAGATCTCCCCAGGGAAGTCTTGCTTGATGATAACAGCGCCATGATGATGGGCGGACAGCTGCTGTCATCCATCGAGAGTCTTGATATCACCGCACGGATCAGCCTCACTGGCAATGTAATGTCCCCTGATTATCAGGTGCAGGCAAAAGGGGTGAAAACCACAGCAACTGAGCCTGTCAGGCTGACATTTACGCCAGCGGGTTAAGCATTTGAACTAAAGAACCACAAAACAGTCTGCAATTATCAAAAATACTGGAAGTCGCCTTTTTCATTTCGGAAAGGGCGACTTTTCTATTGACTGTGTTAATGTGTAAGATCTGGATTGAAAGAAGTAGCAACTCTTTCAAACAAACGATTCGCTATGACAAGGAACCGGAGCCCAAAGCAACATGCTATGAATGGTGGTTTTGCCGGAGCATAAAGCCCCATAGCGTGAACTATTGGTCAGTATTCAGGCTCATACGTATACCGAGCCGGGCCCCGACAGTGAAGAGCTAAAGGAAACGATGCGTTTAAAGTCCATCAAACTGGCCGGATTCAAATCGTTTGTGGATCCCACAACGGTGCACTTTCCCTCCAATATGTGTGGGGTGGTAGGCCCCAACGGTTGTGGCAAATCGAATATTATTGATGCGGTTCGCTGGGTCATGGGGGAATCGTCCGCCAAGCATTTGCGTGGCGAGTCCATGACCGACGTTATCTTTAAAGGGTCCAACAGCCGCAAGCCTGCCAATCAGGCGTCTGTGGAGCTGATCTTTGATAATAACGAAGGGCGGGTCACCGGAGAGTTTGCCGCTTACCGGGAAATCTCGGTCAAGCGAACGGTTAACTCCGATGCCAAGAACACCTATTTTCTCAACGGCAGTAAGTGTCGCCGTAAAGATATTATGGATATCTTCCTTGGCACCGGTCTTGGACCCAGAAGTTACGCCATTATCAGTCAGGGCATTATCTCCAATCTGATTGAATCCAAACCGGAAGAGCTTCGGGTATTTATCGAAGAAGCGGCCGGTATCTCCCGCTACAAGGAGCGCCGTCGTGAGACGGAAAACCGCATCCGCCGAACCAATGAAAACCTTGAACGACTGACCGACCTGCGGGAAGAGCTGGGGCGTCAGCTTGGCCATCTGCAACGGCAGGCTCAGGCGGCGGAAAAGTACAAAGAGTACAAAGCCGAGGAACGGCTGAAAAAGGCCCAGCTGCAAGCCTTGAAATGGCAGACCATCAATACCGGAGCCCAGTCCCAGGAACAGGCCATCCGTGAGTTCGAGGTTCAGCTGGAAGCGGCAATCAGCCAACAGCGTTCAGCGGATGCCGCCATGGAAGATGATCGCGTTCAGCAGATGGAGCTGAGTGACCGTTTTCATGAAGCGCAATCCAGCTATTACGGCACGGGCAATGAAGTCACCCGTATTGAACAGACCCTGCAGCACCGGGAAGAACGTTCCAAAGAGTTGAGTCGCGACCTTGAACAGGTGGAGCACAGCTGGGAAGAGGCCCGTGAACAGCTGGCGGATGATCAGCAACAACTGGAGTCTTTCCAGGAAGAACTGATCGAGCTGGAACCGGAGCTGGCCATGCTGCAGGATCAGGAGGCGGACTCTGGTGATGTCCTGACCCGGGCAGAAGAGGCCATGCAGCGGTGGCAGCAGGAGTGGGATCATTTCAATCAGCGATCCCATGAACCAAAACGGACCGCTGAAGTTGAGCAGTCCCGCATCCATCATGCCGAACAGGTGATGGGGCGTTTGCAGGAGCGGGAAGGTCGCCTGAAAGAAGAGTCCGCCGCGCTTGGGGGGACTGAAGACCAGGAGGAGATGACGCTCCTGTCGGAAAAACTGACCGAACTGGAGTTGACCGCAGAAACCGTTGAACTGCGCATCGAAGAGTGTGTTGACGCAGTTGAACAACAGCGTGATCAGGTGCAGAACCTGACGGCGGATCTGGAAAGCAACCGGGATGAACTCAGCATGGTGCGAGGTCGTCATGCTTCTTTGGAGGCTTTGCACCAGGCATCACTGCATCAGGATACGGGCACCATTGAGTGGCTTGAGCAACACCAGCTCAATAACCATACCCGTCTGATGGATAAGCTTCAGGTCGATACGGGCTGGGAACGTTCGGTTGAAACCGTTCTGGGCGATAGCCTGCAGGCCGTGTGTCTGGATAGCCTTGATCCTGTCGCTGATGCGCTGGGTGCGTTAGAGCAGGGATCGCTGGTGCTGCTGGAGGCTGGTGCAGGCCAGCAACATACCCCTTCATTAAGTGAGTTGCCACTGCTGGCCGACAAAGTGATCAGCGGTCAGGAAGCTCTGCCCTTATTGGCTCGAATCTATGCCGCAGATTCACTGGAAACGGCCCTTTCCCTGCGAGCAAAACTCCAGGCTGGCGAATCGATCATTACACCGGATGGCATTTGGCTCTCTTCCGGCTGGCTGCGGGTCAACCGGGGTGTCGATAATAACGCCGGTGTGCTGGAACGCCAGAAAGAGATGGACGCCCTGGGTGATAAGCTCACGACGCTGGAAGAAAGCAGTCTGCTATTGAAAGAGCAGCTGGAAGGCGCAAGGTCAAAACTCGAACAGCATGAGACTCAGCGAGAGCAGCTGCAAAAGCAGCTGTCCGAACTCAACCGGAACCAGGGCGAGGTGCGGGCAGATCTTGGTGCCCGAAAGGTCCGGTTAGAACAGTTTTCCGAGCGCCGTCGACGGCTTGAGCAGGAACTGCAGGAAGTCAGGGAGCAGTATGGGCTGGAGCAGGAGGTGATTGGCGAGTCCCGCATGCGCCTGCAGGAAGCACTGGACCACATGGAAGAAGACATTGGTCGTCGGGAAGCGATGCAGGAGCAGCGTGAGAAGCTTCAGGCCCGTCTCGAAGAAGTACGTCATCAGGCCCGTTTTGATCAGGAGCGAGCCCATCAACTTGCCCTTCGCCAGCAATCCATCAATACCCAGATAGGCTCTCTGAAAGCAGCCATTGAGCGTTTGAGTCAGCAGTCTACCAAGCTCCGGGAGCGACGGGAGTTTCTCCGGGAGTCCATGTCTGAATCCAACTCACCAGAGGGGGATCTGCGGGAACAGCTGGAGGAGATGCTGGCCAGACGTCTTGAGCAGGAAGAGACGATGCAGCAGGCCCGGATGGCACTTGAAGAAGTGGAACAGCGGATCCGTGCTGGCGAGAAGGTTCGCCACAGTGCTGAGCAGCAGGCGCAGAAAATTCGCGAACAGTTGGAAAAACTGAGGATGGACTGGCAGGGCATGCAGGTTCGTCGAACGACACTGGCTGAACAGCTGAAAGAGGATCAGTTTGATCTGGCAACGGTACTTGAGAACCTTCCGGATGACGCATCTGAACGGCAGTGGGAGCAGGAGCTGGAACGGATTGCCGCACGCATTGAGCGTTTGGGCGCGATTAACCTGGCGGCTATTGAGGAGTACGAAACCCAGTCAGAGCGCAAACAGTATCTGGATGCCCAGAACGATGACCTGGAGTCAGCCCTGAATACCCTGGAGAATGCCATTCGCAAGATCGACAAGGAGACCCGTCAACGGTTCAAAATGACGTTCGACAAGGTCAATGCCGGTCTCCAGGAGTTGTTCCCCCGGGTATTCGGCGGTGGGCAGGCCTATCTGGCCTTAACCGGAGAAGACCTGCTGGATACCGGAGTGGCTATAATGGCTCAGCCCCCCGGCAAGAAAAACAGTACGATCCACCTGCTTTCCGGTGGTGAAAAGGCGCTGACGGCTATTGCCCTGGTATTTGCCATCTTCCAGTTGAATCCGTCGCCTTTCTGTATGCTGGATGAGGTGGACGCCCCTCTGGACGATGCCAACGTTGGGCGGTATGCCAAAATGGTCTCTGAGATGAGTGATAAAGTGCAGTTTGTTTACATCACTCACAACAAAATCGCCATGCAGGCTGCCAGTCAGCTGGTGGGTGTCACCATGCATGAGCCGGGTGTATCCAGACCGGTATCGGTGGATATTGAGCAGGCGGCGGCGATGGCTGAGTTGTAACTATCCGGTATGCTTAAGAGTTGGATAAATAAACTATGACATTGACATTACGCAGTTTATAAAGCACGTAAAGTAAACGTTCATGGCTTAATTTGTTATTTTTTTATTGTAATATTGCAACGTTGGTCGATTGCAGCAGTAATTAATGCAGATGTGATAAATGACGGTGGCCTGTTTTTCATTGTCGTCAAGTGTTATCACAGGGAGGCAGACTGCAATTCGGGCGTTGTTTCAAGGTCTACAGGGCAGCAAGGACATGAGTTTGCGAGATTGGCTGATACTCATAGGAATACTGGTAATCGCCGGCGTATTGGCCGACGGTTATCGCAGGATGCGATTGGCCAGAAAAAGGTCATCGGAAATCAGCTTTGGTCTGGAGGAAGTCAAAGGCTATGACGATGATTTTTCCAGTGAACTGCCTAATGGCGGTGCCCGGCCCAGTGCGCATAAAGAAAGCACTCTGAAAGAGAGCTTTCTGAAAGAAGGGTTTGCCAAAAAAGAGCCTGCCAGACCCCGTGTTGAGCCCGGGTTTTCGGGGGGCGACTATTTCGATGGCTACCCGGAAGAGGGTATTGAAGAACCGCCCGTGTACCCTGAATCCTTGAGACAGCGCCATCGTCACCCGGAAGAAGCTGAGCGGCATGCAGAGCAAAGCGACGCCGGGGAAAAAGCGAGAGTTCAAAGAGCGCTTGATCTGGATGAGCCTGTTCCGGTGCTGATGAATCTGGACGAGTCACAGCAACCCTCAAGAAGTAAACGCCCGTCGTCTGCTGAGGATCATTTACATGGAGGTCTTTCACGGGCAGCAGGCGCTGACCGGTCTGTTCGCTCCCGTGAAACGTCCAGATTGGGTGCTGAGCCGGAGGAGTTCGTAGGTCAGCCAAGAGCGGCAACCAGTCAGGGCAAGGCACCGATTCAGGAACGTGACGTTTCGGCCAGAGAGAGCTCCAACCCACAGAAAGAACTCAACCTGGGGGGGCGTGAGAAGGCAGAGAAACTACAAGAGCGCCCGCCCGCCAGTGAAGTGATTGTGATCAATGTGCTGGCCAAAGGCGGCGGTGTTTTTGCCGGTGACCAGCTGATGCAGTCCATGCTGGCATCCGGCATGCGTTTTGGTGATATGTCGATCTTCCATCGATATACCAATGCCGATGATACCGGAAAAATTCTGTTCAGCATGGCCAACGGCGTAAAGCCGGGTACCTTTACCATTGATAATCTGGAAGCCACTGAAACACCGGCTTTGAGTCTGTTTATGAGTCTGCCGGGGCCGGAAAAACCCATGCAGGCCTTTGCCCTGATGGAAGAGACGGCCCGTCGTCTTGCCCTCGATCTGGGCGGTGAGCTGAAAGATGAACAGTTCAGCGTGATGACTCAGCAGACCCTTGAACACTGTCGTCAGCGTATTCGTGAATATGAGCGCAAGCAGCTGGCGAAACAGCCGGTGCATTGATATTCCTGCTGGCCCGGCCATTGCTATCTAATGTTTTCTTCAGCGGGTTCTCAGGCAGAGAACCCGCTGGCCTTTGATAATTCCATGAGCATGACTTCTTCAGATATCCCATCGGTTCCTTCCCTTGAGCTTGCAGAGCAAGAGATACTTCAGCTGCGTCAGCAAATCAGCGAGCACAACCATCGTTACTATGTCCTGGATGAGCCGGAAATTCCCGACAGTGAATACGATAAGCTGTTTATCCGCCTGAAATCCCTTGAAGCTGCATACCCACAGCTGATAACTGAAGGTTCTCCCACCCGGCGGGTCGGCGGCACGCCTCTGAAAGCGTTTGGTCAGATTCGCCATGAACTGGCCATGCTCTCTCTGGACAATGCTTTTGACGAAGAAGACCAGGCGGACTTTAATCGCCGGGTTAAAGAGCGGCTGGGCATCACTGAAGACATTGAATACGCCTGCGAACCCAAGCTGGATGGTATTGCTGTCAGCCTGTTATACGAGGATGGTCTTCTGGTCAGGGCAGCTACCCGTGGCGATGGCTCTACCGGAGAAGACATTACCCAGAACATTCGTACTATTGAATCAATCCCGCTTAAGTTGATGGGCGATGGCTGGCCTCGACGCCTTGAAGTCCGGGGCGAAGTGTATATGCCAAAGGCTGGTTTTGAACAGTTAAACCGGCGGGCCAGTGCCAAAGGTGAGAAGACCTTTGTTAACCCGAGAAATGCAGCGGCTGGCAGTTTGCGCCAGCTGGATTCGCGGATAACGGCTAAACGACCATTGACGATCTATTGCTACAGTGTTGGCGTTGTCGATGGCGGAGTACTGCCAGACACGCACAGTGAGATACTTGCCTGTCTGAAAAAATGGGGGATGCGAGTCAGCCCCGAACTGCAGGTGGTCAAAGGTGTCCAGGCCTGTGAAGACTACTATCAAGCCATGGCTGAGAAACGCCAGGGGCTGCCTTACGAGATTGACGGTATTGTTTATAAAGTGAATGCCATTGCCCGGCAGCAGGCTCTGGGGTTTGTTGCCCGGGCACCGCGCTGGGCCATCGCCCGTAAATTTCCGGCACAGGAAGCGATCACGACTCTTAAGGATGTGGAGTTTCAGGTTGGCAGAACCGGTGCTATCACTCCGGTTGCCCGTTTGCAGCCGGTGTTTGTGGGAGGGGTGACGGTCAGTAATGCGACCTTGCACAACATGGATGAAATTGCACGGCTGGATATCAAAATAGGCGACAGTGTCGTTATCCTCCGGGCAGGTGATGTTATTCCCAAGGTGAACCGGGTTATCCACTCCATGCGTCCTGATGATGTTCGGGATATCATCTTTCCCGATCGCTGCCCGGTATGCGACTCTGAGCTGGAACGTGAAGAAGCCATCCTGCGCTGCTCTGGCGGACTGTTCTGTTCAGCCCAGCGCAAAGAGGCTATTAAGCACTTTGCCTCCCGCAAGGCAATGGATATTGATGGTCTTGGGGATAAACTGGTTGAGCAGCTGGTCGATCGTCAATTGATCGCAACGGTGGCAGACCTGTTCAGTCTTAATGCCCTGGAGATTTCCGGCCTTGAACGTATGGGGAAAAAGTCGGCTGAGAACTTGATTAATGCCCTTGATCAGTCCAGAAAAACCACGCTTCCCCGTTTTATCTACTCACTGGGCATTCGCGAAGTGGGTGAGGCAACCGCACAGGGGCTGGCAGGTCACTACCGCGATTTGCATAAATTGATGGCCGCTTCGGTGGAAGACTTGCAAACCGTGGATGATGTTGGCCCTGTGGTTGCTGGTCATATTGAGAAGTTTTTCCGTCAGGAACACAACCGCGAAGTGATTGATGCACTTCTGGCGAAAGGTGTTGCATGGGAAACGGAATCGCCGGTTGTAGAAGGGGGCGATCAACCCCTTGCAGGTGAAACCTGGGTGTTAACCGGCACGTTAAACACAATGACCCGCGACGAAGCTAAGGCCATCCTGCAAAAACTGGGAGCCAGGGTGACTGGCTCAGTTTCAGCAAAAACATCAGCCTTGCTGGCCGGTGACAAGGCCGGTTCAAAACTGGCCAAGGCAGAGAAGCTGGGAGTGCGTGTCGTCACTGAGGATGACTTTATGCAGATGAGGCAGGCCTGGGGTGAGTAGTGCCTGAGGCAAATTGATTCGAGCTGAACCACAGAGATTATAAACACTCCTGGAAATCTGAGCTGATGAAGCAAGCTAAAGGTTCTCTTTTCTCAGTGCTCCTGGTGGTCTCTGTGGTTGAACATTGGAGGATGGCGGCTGAATGTCAAACCTGAGTCGAAAGCTGTTTATTTTGATCCTGTCTGCCGTGCTGGCAGGCTGTGCCAGTAAGGCACCACCCGAGAAGCCCCACAACCTTTGCAGTGTCTTCAAGGAAAAACGCGGCTGGTATAAAGATGCAAAAAAAGCCAATCAGCGCTGGGGCACCCCTATCCAGATCATGATGGCCATTATGTATCAGGAATCATCTTACCGGCACGATGCCCAGCCGCCACGGCCATGGTTCCTTTTCATTCCATTACCCCGTAACTCTTCCGCTTATGGCTACCCGCAGGCGCAGGATGGCACCTGGGAGCAATATGTCAGCGAAGCCGGAGGTTTCTTTGCCAGCCGCGAAGACTTTGGCGACGCGATTGACTTTATTGGCTGGTATACCCACAAGTCCCGCAAGCTGAATGGCACTTCACTGTGGGCCGCCGATCAGCAGTACCTGAATTACCATGAAGGCTGGAACGGTTACCGCAAGGGAACCCATAAGAAAAAGAAATGGTTGTTAAGCACCGCCAGCAAAGTAAGGCGCAGGGCCAGTAACTATGGTGAGCAGTTGCGCCGCTGTAGCCTGTAGTGGATATAGTGTGCATCATTTCGATGAGTTTGATGGGTTCCTTCTATCAATGATGCCCAAATTCCGTTCGTCCTGAGCGGAGTCGAAGGGCGTAAACACCATGCCCTGAATAAAGACTGTGCCAAACACCCTTCGTCCGTGCATCCTGAGCGGAGCCGAAGGACGCTCAGGGTGAACGGGGATTATACACCTCAAACTCATTGAAATGGTGTGCCAGGCTTTGGCATCCTGCGTCGCCCTGCCTTTCACACCCATGTGGTCGTTCGAGATTCGGGGCAGCTTATGAAATATCCGGGCTGACGTTAACTGATCATTGGTCAGGGGTATTGAATCGTTGGATTGTCCGTTCACCGTGGGTTGATTGATTTATTGAATTATATTTTTGGAACCTTTCAAGCTTTATTTTGTCTGTTCAAGAGAACAGGTATTCAATAAAGGTAATACTTATGATTCCTTCTTCTTCCTTACCAGCCCCTTCGACACCGGATCTACCGGAAATTTCCCAGGAGACCAATGCTGTTACCCCTGAAAATGTTGGCACAGCTAAAACCGTTGGCCTTGATAACCCAGAGAACCATGGTGCTGCAGCTAAACCGTTAGCAGCATATTCCATTGAGTCTTCTGATGATGAGTCTGAAGGTGGTGGGAATGGCATTCTAAAGCTGGAAACTGGTGATTATGAATGGGTTACCATCAACAGGAATATTCAAGCTGTAGACATGGATGGTAGTTTATGCCTTGTTCATGTTCCTGATGATGGAAGGGGTTATGTAGCCTGGCATATGGAACCTCCCGATGTGACCTTTTTACTGAACCCCACTCGGCGAGCCATGGCTGCGATATTTTTTCCAGAAGAAATCCGTGCTGCTGAAAATCATGCTGGCTATTGGCAGGAAGAAGTGCAGAGAAAGCCCGGAACCACCTATTTATGTGGTCCTGTTGCTGATGGGTCGGCACAGAATTTTTTTAATGTTGATCCAGCTAATGTCCTCAGAACTGAAGAAGGCCCTGTCTCAGTTACATTTGACATTGGCACTCGAAGTTTTCATACAAATTAGCACGGCCGACATAGCCAGCCATGAGATTTTTCAGACAGATAGACGTCGTTGACAACGGGTAGGACACACTCTGTATCAAGTAAACGACAACGTTTCACATATTGCCCGCCCGGGTGACTTTGTCTGGGGGATCTGTCCAGAAAAGTGGTTCTATTTTCCTGGACAGCCTTATGGAAAAAGGATGATCACACGTCCTGCTCACTCAGGATTTGCCTGGCAACGTCCTTGTGCAGAATATTCGGTGTCTGGCTTTCCTGGTCAAATACGATCACCATGTCGCCGGATTTCAAGCGGGATAATACCTGCGCTACTCGCTTTGCAAGCGCGTCGTCATAGCCATTATCCGTCCCTTCACGGCTGACAAACTCTTCGATCAGACTGTTAAGCGTCTCGGGCTCAATCATGTCATAGGGAATAATCATTACCTATTACCTTCCACTGTTTTCACGTCAAGCTTCAGAGGTTCCAGCTCTTTAACCAGAAAGTGCTGGTTGGTGTACTCCCAGACCACATTCAGGTCCCATAGTGCGGTGCCATGGCGTCGTCCGGAGGATTCCCTCAGGTAGGCGGGTCTCGGGTCCTGGCCAAGTACCTGTTCGATCAGCAGAATCAGCTGCCTGCCGGTTCGCTGTTGATAACGCAGGCATTGGTGCATGGCCTGATCGGTGAACTTCACTTCTGCCATCGCCATTGGCAGGGGCGCAAAGCCACCCTTGGCATCAGGCAGTGCGTCGGCATAGGGCAGGTAAGGTTTGATATCGATAACGGGAGTACCATCAAGAAGGTCCACCGCCCCCAGCTTCAAGGTCAGCTTGCCATTGCCGGACTCAATGCCGCGCAGTTCAACCACGGACATACCCATAGGGTTTGGCCGGTGTGTGGAACGGGTAGCAAATACCCCCATGCGCTGTCGACCTCCCAGTCTTGGTGGGCGAATGGTTGGACGCCAGCCCTCATCCATGGTTTTGTGGAAGATAAAATGTACCCAGATATGTGAAAACCCATCCAGACCTCGTACCAGGTTTTCCTGGTTGTACGGGGGAAAAAGCTCCAGTGTGGCTTCAGCGGCGGTGACAATGCCGGGCTGACGGGGGATTCCAAATTTCTGGCGGTAGCAGGAGTGGATAACACCTATCTGTGCAAACTGAAATGAGTGGTTGGTCTCTTTCACGGTGAGTCTGACAAGTTGTTGGGCTGGATATAATGGCCGCAGGTGCTGTTATAAGCAATTAGGTTTTGTGACCACAGAGGCACAGAGTTCGAGAATAAATCATTTCTTTGTGTCTCTGTGGTGAAAGTCTTTAAACCATTGACTGCATTTGTGCAACGGCCCTGGCTATTCGTGCCACGCCTTCTTCCAGAACAGAACGGCTGCAACCAAAGTTCAGCCTCAGGTAGTTTTCATCGCCAAATTGCTTTCCGGGGGACAGGCCAACACCGGCCTTTGCAAAGAACTGGTGAGGATCTTCCAGCCCCAGTCCGCTGACATCAATCCAGGCCAGATAGGTGGCCTGCAGTGGTTCCATGGCAAGGCCGGGAATGTTATTGATGGCTTCCAGCAGGTAGTCGTGGTTACCACGGAGGTAATCCAGCAATGACTGACGCCAGGGTTCACCATGACGATAGGCCGCTTTCGCAGCAGTGTAGCCAATCAGGGCACTGTCCACTGACGGCACAATACCGGTGCGAACCTGGTTGAACTGATGACGTAACTGATGATTGGGAATAATCGCGAATGCACAGCCAAAGCCGGCCAGATTGAAGGTTTTCGACGGTGACATCAGGGTGACTGAATTGTCTCGGGCAAATTCGCTGATGGCCGCATAGGGAATATGTTCCGCACGGCGATCAAGAATCAGGTCGCAATGCACTTCATCGGAGCAGACCACAAGGCCATGTTTTTTACAGAGTTGCTCAAGCTTCTCCAGTTCTGCCCGGGTAAATACCCGACCGTTCGGGTTTTGCGGGTTGCAGAGCATCAGTAGTTTGCAGCTCGGGGTGATTTTCTGCTCCAGGCTGTGGAGATCGAGCACCCATTGGCCGTTTTGTTTAACCCATTCCACACCGATTAACTCACGTCCGGCCAGTTTGGGTGCCATAAGAAAGGGATAGTAGACAGGAACGGGGGAAATGACGCCTTCGCTTTGGTTGGCATAAGCACGAACACAGACATTCAGGGCAGAAACCAGGCCCGGCATCCAGACAATCCATTCTGGCTCAATATCCCAGTGGTAGAGATGGCGGCAGCGCTCAACGACAAGTTGTTCCAGTTCGCTGTCTGGCTCGGTGTAACCAAAAACCCCATGGTCGATGCGCTGGTGCAGTGCTTCGATGATTTCAGGCGCTGACTGGAAATCCATATCCGCTACCCACATGGGGAGAACGTCAGGGCTGAAGCGCTCCCATTTAAGGCTGGAGGTGTTGGTTCGATCCACCACTTTGTCGAAATCGATGTTCATTGCGCTATCCAGTGTTTGTTTTCCAGTGTTTATTTTCTGGGTATCTTATCAATATTCAGTTTTTTAATTGGCTTTTGGAATAAAATTTGGAACAAACGCCTAAAACTTTTGTCTACTGCTTAGTCATATAAAAAATAACATAGTAGAGTCAGGATGATATTGTTATCAATGACTTTGCCGGGATTTCCAGAATGCTCGACCGGTAATTCTTGATAGGGCAATTTCAGACAAGGCCCTTTAATCAACAGGGCCTTGCAGCTGCCAATGATGGCCCGAATCAGTTTATCAATGATGTGTTGTAGTAACTTTCAATAGCCTCACGATCTCCCCGAAAGATCACTTTACCCTCCTTCTGCTCCAGCTGATAGTCGTACATGGGGTCGTAATAATTGCTGAGCAGATCACTGATCAGAGGGCTGTAGCCTGCTATTCCCCCGCCCGATCTATGTTGCGCGATGGCGTTTTCCAGAATATTGGTTAACTGCTGATAGCGTTCTCCACCCAGTCGGCGGCGAATACGGTAAAGGCTACCAGAGAGGCCTTCGACAAATTGCTCAAAACCCTGTGGATCACCATAAGCGGCAATAAACTCGGCAAGATTGTCGGTCACATACTCCTTAAGACCAATCCTGACCCGCTCTTCCAGGGTCTCTTCAAGCAAAATTAACGGGGATTGCTGCATTTTGTCCCGCATCGTCTGGGGCAGGCTGCAGCGGCCAATCAGTTTACTTTCATCTTCCAGCAGTACCGGCATTCCGGGGTGCCTGTGACGGTGCTTCAGCAGCGCGATGGACAGGCGATTTTCGAAATCGATCTGGCCCGGCTGTCCACCGTATCGGCGGCCAAAGCTGGAGCCTCTGTGGTTGGCGAGGCCTTCCAGGTCAATGCTGTAAGGCAGTTGTTGAATCAGCCAGGTTTTGCCGGTACCGGTTTTGCCACTGAGGATAATGAATGGAATTTCATCAATGGAGCGTTCCAGTTCATCGATCAGAAAACGTCTCAGGGCTTTATAGCCACCTTTGATTAGTGGATAAGGGTAGCCAGATTCCTTCAGCCACTGCTGGGTAATATGGGAGCGTTGTCCACCACGAAAGCAGAACAGGTACCCTTTTGGCTGTTGCCTGATAAGTGATTGCCAGGCTTCGAGTCGCTGAGCCCGAATATCATCAGTAGCCAGTCTGTAGCCCAGGTTAACAGCCGCCTCAGGTCCTTCTTCTTTATAACAGGTACCAATCAGTTCCCGTTGGTGGTCATCCAGAATGGGGATATTGATCGCCAAAGGGAAGCTGCCCTTGGCGAACTCCACCGGGGCACGAACATCCATCAACGGAATGTCCTGAAGAAAAATAGACAGGAAGTCTTCAGTGTTGGCTCTTTCTTGATTTGCGGATGTCGTCATTGAGGGCTGCTGTGGCTGATCAAAACTGCATAGTTTCGTATCCGTAGCAGTGATTTGGCAAGTGTGAACAGGTGCAGGAGTAACCGTAACTACCGTTACTAAAAACCTACGATAATCATAGATTACTCGACACTGTTATTAGCCCCTACTGGAACGTCACCACAGCGCTTGAGCGAAAGCTAGATAGGAAACCCGGTGATCAGGTAACCTTGTTCCAGCTGGTATTTCAGCGCATCTTCCGAACTGCTGCCCTGTAACCAGTCGACATTTGCAAGCTCAATGGTATTGGTCCAGTGGTGGGCGCTGGTACTGGCAAGGTTCAGGTTGGTGCTGCTGCCGTTGGTGTTCAGCGCCATGTAATCATAAGGCTGGGCGCTGGCTTCTGCAGGCAGGAAGCCTGAGATATCGATAACATCTTCTGCACTGTGAAAGTTGAATACCCGGTCATAAGCGGGTGCAGCTTCACTGCCAGCGTCTTCTTTCCGCCAGTAGAGCCTGTCTATTGCATGGCTGGTTCGGCTCAGCTCCAGAATATCGTTGCCAGACCCGCCTCTCAGTTTGCTGCCCTCATTGTTGGCATACAGGTGATCATCTCCGGCACCGGCATTTACAATGCCATCGCCCTTTAATTCAGCGGCTGGTGGTGCATACAGGGTATCTTTTCCCTGGTGACCAAACTGATGGGAGACAATCAGGTGACCCTGTTCAACCAGCGAGCTTAAACGTTCTGCAGTATCCATGGTGTTTCCCCCTGGCAACAGCGTTTCCAGCGGTATGGTATCCAGGGTAATCACCTCGGATAGTGCAGTGATCCGCGCTTTCCCATCCATTTCATCAATGGTGACCTGGTTCGCCAGATCACTACCGGACCACACCTCGTCAAGGTTCAGCAGCTGGCTCAAATCAATAACGTCCACGCCGGGCTCGAAGTCCCGGATAGCGGTTGTGCCTGTATCGCCAGCCTCAAAGAGGAACGTATCACGGCGACCATCGCCTGAGCCTGAGTACGCTCCCCCCCAAACTGTATTGTTTCCTGACCCGGGAAGTATCTGGTTTCCACCGTTACCCCCGGCAATGAGATCATCTCCATTACCAGCGGAGATCTTCGGCGTTGTGCCATCGGAAATGATAATATCGCTGTTTGGGGTGCCGCTGATGTCTTTACTTTTTTCAACCACCACAATGTTCAGGGCAATGACATCACTGCTCTGGTTATTCCCATCACCAACATCGGAGATGGCCTCAACATTCAGGGTATAACTTCCGGTTTGATGATCTTTAAGGTACAGGTTTGGCAGCGCACTGCTGACCAGTGCAATACCTGCTGGGCTGGAGGAAGGCGTGCCGGTTGGTGTTCCGGCATGGTTAACCAGCGATGCACTGCCTGGCAGTCCCTGAACAAGGGTATAGAGCTCAGTGCCGACCAGATTGCTGACCGTCGCAGCCGGATTGATCACTGAAGCCCGGATAAAAACAGGCGCTGGTGTTTCTACGGTGGTAATGATGCTTTTGCGATCAATCTGCAGTGAGGGCTTATCGGACTTTGGCGCAATGGTAATAGTGCTGCCCATCACGACTTCAGGGCCATAGGCCGTTGTCAGTCCATCGGTTTTATCAACAGACCGGACGGCTAACGACATCTGCAGTGTTCCATGACCATCGCCCGGATTAAATTCCAGCACGGGTAATGTGGCATCCGCTGTTGCGATGGTTGCGGTATAACCGCCTGAGCCATTGGCTGAGAATACGGCTGTCGTTTGGCCAGCAATGGTAAGGCTGGGTTTGATGGCCTCTGGCTCAGGAGGCATCAGCGTGGGGGTGCTGCCCGGTAAAATCGTCAATGTGGCCTGAAGTTCTTCCGGATGGTCATGTTTGTCTGAATGGCTGTCTGTGGTTTTGGCATTCAGACGAAAGACGATGGGAGTGTTTTCATCCCCCGTCATTGCCCCGGGAATGTGATCCAGTGTGATGGGGTCACCCACAGGTTGTACCGTAATCTGAAATGCCTGCTCGTCACTGCAAACCGTACTCAGGCTCTGTTCGTGGCTGTGACTTTTCAGGGTCAGTTGCACGACACCGCTGAAGTCTTTCACCGGCCTCAGGAACAGTGGCTGTACATGGCCGTTGTTATCCATTAAGTGTGCTGGAATCTGCCACTTCCCGCTCCCGTTAAAGGGCAGGGGGTTGCCGAAACTGTCCTTGACCACCTTGCCATCAGGCAGGCCAGAGAGCACAACAGAGATGACTTCAGAGCCATCATTATCGTTCAGGGCAGCAATCAGCCCTTTAATAGGGATATCTGAGTCTTCATGGCCTTCCTGATTGGGTGCAGTAAGGGTGGCACAGTGATTGACCGGTTTGACCATCAGCTCAATCACTCTGCTAAATACTTTGCTGTCGGTATCTCCGGTTCCCGGAGCAGTATCCAGTACTTCTACAGCAATCGGCATGGTGTAGGTTCCCGCCGGCAGTCCCGGTCCGGGAGTGAAGGTGAAGCTTGCTATCCGCTGCTTAAACTGCGTTTCTGTTTCGGATATTTGTCGAGCTACTGAGTTGTCCGGTTGCAGCCCATCACCATGGATAACGATATGGTCCGGTGGTTTAAAGACAACTTTTTCGATGGTTTCCGAACCATCAATATCGGTGGTTCTTAACTGCAGGTGCATGGGTTCGGGGTGATCCGTATCCTTCCACTCATCGGCCTCCGCTGCCGGTTCTGTCCAGGCTTTCAAGTCAGATACCGAATCTTCCGGTGGTTCATCCTGTGAGTTTCCCACCACCGGCAGAACCTTGAATGGGATCTTGAAGTCCGTTTTGCTGGTCTGGTCGGAATCAGTATTTCTCTTCAATATGTGATAGTCGATACTGTCCTCTCCGGAAAAGTCCCTGGGTGGGTGAAATTGAAGGTTTCCGACGTCTTCCGGCCTGGTGATGTACTCGGTGACCTCACCATCGTTATTCCAGCACACCGTTGTGAAACCTTTAAGGCTCCACCCGTGAAGATCCGCCACCGTTATACGGAATGTGGCTTCTTCCTTTGCAGAGGTGTGAGTCTGGTCGAGGTTGATGCAATGGTCTGGAATGGTGACGTAGTAATCCTCTTTACCCGCTACCGGTTCTGAGCAGACAAACAGGTTCTCCGGAGGTATCGGTTGACCCGGGTCTCCGGTATTCCCTTCGACAATGACCTGCACCCGGTCATGGAGCGCTTCCTCTTTGACAATGACCTGCATCCGGGCATAGCGCGCTTCCTCATCCCCAACGTCTTCAACAATGACTTTCGTATGGATAAAGTACGTGCCCTTCTCGGTAAAATGGACCGAGACACCATCAAGTTCACCACTTTGAATCAGCCATTTATCGTTATCAAAGATCAGATCCTGTCCTCCAGAGGTTTGCAGATGCCAGCCTCCTGTCATCTTGTTTCCGGCAGGGTCATAAACCTCGATTTCATATTGAGGTCGCTTGTCGTCTTTTATCCGCTCACTGCCATCTTTATCGGTGGCAACAAGTTGTAATGCCCTCAATGGAACATCATTTCCTGTAAAAGGCCCGGGGTTATCATGAACGACTTTGGTGTTTTCATCAGGGTTGAACGGTGTGGCTGGAGGCTGTTCACCATCAACTTCGCCCTGCCAGTCAATATGCCCACTGACGGTTACCTCTTTTTTCGCCGTTAAACCATTTTGCTGATCCGAGATTTCCACGGTAAAGCTGAAGTCGGTGCTCTGACGGGTGGGAGTTGGGTAATCATGATCAATCGTTCCATCTGAATGGATCGGTACAATGCGGATATCGCCTGCAGCAAGCATCTTTTTCAGTGCATCCAGACCGCCCAGGTGATCAACCAGGGACCCGCACTGGTTGGCCAGCAATGTGCCTTTTACCATCAGTTGGAAACCATCGGGCAAATTGAATCCGGTGATATCGCTAATGGCTTCGCTGCCATCACGGTCGCCCGGGGTGAACCCGGTAAGGGCCAGTGGTGCTCCACCCGAAAGAAATTTACCGGCTCTGTCCAGTTCAACTTCTTTACCCCGGATGGGGGCGATGGCTTGATCCCGGGTATCCACCACCGGGGCAAAGATAGCTCGCAGCTGGTAGTCAAAAATGGCATGGGCTCCGTCCAGTTCTGTCACCAGAACCTTCATGGGTACCAGTGCCTCACCAGCATAGTCCGGGGGTGGTTTCAACCGGTATTTGCCGGAGCTAAGATCAGCTGGCGTTATTTGGAAAAACGGTTTGCCATTAACGATATAAGCGATGGGCGGCTGTCGCCCATGGTTATCTTCCAGACGAAACCGGCTGTCTTCCAGCGTAGCGACTGAGTTCAGGCTTTCGGAGCCATCAACATCCGATGAGTGAAGATCAAACGTCAGTGGAAGTCTTTGGTCTTCTTGGCCACGGCCTGTCAACTCATTGGCTTTATACGGATTCACGGTCCAGGTATCATTCGGGGTCACTTCCGGCGAATCTGGAACCCCTTTGATGCTTATTTGCATAAACCGGTCCGGTGATATGGCTTCTTCTTTGCCAGCCACCGGTGTGAGCCCATCCTGAGTAGACTCACGACTGATGGCGTTTATCTGCAAACGAACATCGTCAAAGTTTGCCGAACTTCGATCTTTTCCCGGTTGATAATAGAGATGGTCAATATCCGGACCAGTGACTTCAAAATGATTCGTTGGGCCGTGTTTTATTTCTGTCCAGGCGCTTCCCTGCTGAATCCACAGACGGCCTGTAGCTTCTCCGGGCTTAACCAATGGTGTGACTGTCAGGAAGAGGCTTTCAGACCCGTCCGTATCCACCAGGGCTGCCTTGATGTGGCTGCCAATGGCAATGCGCTCATCTTCATTTCCCGTTATCTTAACGGTGTCAGGGTCCGCACCCGCAGGCATAACCACCAGTGTGGGAGGGTCTGCCACAGGTTGAACATTGACAGTGATTGTTGCCGGTGATCGTGCGGTTTCAACCGCAAAATAACCTTGTTCGGTTGCGATGGCATCCACCTTTATTTCCAGTCTGCCACTCCAATGTTCATCAGACTGAACAATCAGCTGCCCAAACTGCTCTGTCGTAAGCGTGGTCCCGGCATTAATTTCCCGTCCATGACACAACAGTTTCATGCTACCTGGTAATTGCGTTATCGCGTATGAGAGGGCTTCTGATCCATCCTTATCCATAAGCCCGGCTTTTATGCTGTTGCCAAGGGGAATGTATTGATTCTCTTCGCCGGTGACCACGGGTATCGGTTTGGGCCAGATGGGGGGATCAGCTATGCCTTTAATATGAATAACCAACGGAGTACTCAGGCTTTGAACCGGCCCCGGATTGTTGCTGATGGTGGCATTCAGGTTGAGCGTGACCTGGTGGTTGTGGAGGGTAAAGTCCGACGCATCGGCTGGGGGCAGATAGCCAAGATTGTCAGCGCTCAGGATGACGCTGCCGGAGACCATGCTCCGGCTCATGGCGGCAACGGGGATCTGTACGGTGTCTCCGGTGGCGCTGAGGGGATTGCCATTCCAGGTCAGCATGCCTCCCTGAAGATCGCTGGTGCTGAACGACAGGCTGGTCAGGGTTTCCTCCCGGTCCGGGTCACCAAGATCAATGGAAAAGGAGAGGGTGACAGGGGTGTTCGTGTCTTCAGGGCCTTCGGTAGTGATAACGCTGGTGAACGTTGCAGGCTGGTCAGCAATAGTGATCTGGAAAGGTGCCCTGCTGTGATCACCATCGCCATCCATAATGGAGTTAACCATCTTCAGAGTGAAGTTCTGTCCCGCACTGTGATCAAAATGAGGATTGGCAGGGAGTTGCCATTCGCCATCGCTCCGGACGGTCAGTATGCCTGCATCCGTGGTAATGGCAGTTGTGCCGGTTGGGCTGACTGGATGGACCATATTCTGGTAGCTGATGGCGGTGAGACTGGCATTATCGGCATCGGCATTCAGAGTGTCGTTGTTAAGCAGGTTGCCTTTGAAGGTCTGGCCTTCTGCCCCAATGGGCTGGTTATTTCTCCGGTAATAGTCGCCGTTGGCCACCGGTACGGTATCCATCACGGTATAGAGAAAATTCGTGGGTGTGGTGTTCAGGCTGTTGTCACTGTCACTCATCAATACCGGTATGGTCAGGGTGATCGACTCGTTCTGGCTGAAAGACGACATTGGGTGATCAAGGTTGTCCAGCTGTTCAAATTGCAGGGTGGCAGAGGTCGGTTGTGGATCACTCACGGAAAACCGGAAAACCGGCAGATGGTCATTGTCCCGGCTGATGGTCAGTACTGAGTGGTCCGGACCAGACACGGCAATACCGGTCAGTGGATTACCATCGGAGCTTAACCCGGCCACCTCCTGCTCAATGGTGGATCGATCAAACACGGGGACGGGACGGTCGGAACCCGGGGTATAGTTGAGGGTGCCGGTCACGGAAGTATCGTTGCCTTTGTTAATATCCGTGGTCGCCGGTGGCTGGGTGATCTTGCCGGGAGTTGGGTATTCACCGTCCCGCAGTGACAGGGTCAGGACGTCACTGGTTTTAGAACCATCGGCATCTATAGCTTGCAGGGTGTAGCTGACGGGCAGCGACGGGGTATTCAGGCCGGTCGGCGTCAGGTGATCAAGGTGGTGATACCAGGTGATGCCAATGGTGGCGGTTACTGAGGTGCCTGAGGGTACATAAATCACCGATCCATCATTCTGTATCGTGGTCAGACTGAAAATATGATCCTTTTGTTTGCCATCCTGAATGGACCAGGCTTCCCAGGTTGCAGGGTAGCGGATGGCGGTGGATTGGGCGAAGTATTTGATGGGGAGGCCATCGGCTGTCAACCGGTTGCCCCGGTCATCAAGGGCAAAGCCGCTGCTGTCGACGACAGGGGGCAGAAACCAGACTTTGGTCACGGCGTCGGTATCGGCACGAATGTCGACGTCGACCCGTTCGCTGACCGATGTCTTTTGATACAGGGGCTCGGTCATTTCCAGGTCACTTATCGCCAGCTTCAGTTCAAGATTGTTACTGATATCATTGATCTGAACCGGAATCCGTTTTTCCGTGGTATCACCGTCTGAATCCGTAATGGCCACCGCGATGGATAAAGGCCAGCGGCCCTTATCCTGATTCATGGGATGGGAGAGCTTTACCGTGTAGTGCAGTGTGGCCGACAGTGCGGGGAGGGGGGGATCATCCAGCGTCACGGTGAGTACCGGGGATTCCGGCTGGGCAGGCCAGTGCAGGGAAAGGGTTGGCCCCTGAACGCTCCAGTTCAGTGGCTGGTTGCTGGCGAACAGTCCATCCAGTCCGGGCTGGCTGGTTGAAAATTGCCAGCTCTCTGGCACGATATGGTCGGATTTCGGGGTGGCTTTAATCGTCCCGGTGGCGGTAACCGGCAGGTTTACTTCATCGATGTTGATCTTTGAGGGATTGCTTAATACCGGGAATACACCGTCAACAAAGGTCGCCGTAACCGTACTCTCTGTAACTGCCGGTGTGCCGTCAATATCGTCAAAGGTAAAGGGCAGGGTAAGGATGATCCGTTGGTCATCCACCATCACTGAATTATTGCCCACGGTACCGGCCAGGTGATCCAGGGGGCGATCCAGCTCACCAATAACCCGGACATTCAGATCTTTGCCGTTATTGTTAATAGCTGACAGTGACAGAGTAAGAATATCCATGCTCTGGCCATTCTCGATAACACTGCCCCGAAGCTGGTTACCAGCTGATGTGAAGCTGACCGTAGCACCCAGTGAGGTCAGGATACCGTTCAGGTTATCAGGATCCGCAGTGAATCTCAGACTCCCGGGGGCGATGGCATCAGAGCCATCGCCACTCAGGGTGGCAATGGGGCCAGCGTAATACTCTGGATAATGGGGAGGAGTGGCCAGGTTGTTTTCGGTAAAGGTCAGGTTGGCCTGCTCATTTCCCTTGGCGGCTGCACCATCTTTAATGGTGACAAAAACAGCTGCCTGAGCCCTGTCACCACTACTGTCGGTGACGGTGTAGGTAAACTCCTGAGACAAGGGTTGCTGGCCAGGATGATACAGAGAGTCCCGGGCCGTGCAGGTGTAATGGCCATCCGGCTGTACGGTGAGTGTGCCGTAACGGGTTTCAATACGGGTGTCGGTTTGAAAATCAAACACCTGCCAGGTTTCTGTTATGGTGTTTTCATCCAGATAAAACCGGTCAAGGGAGACCTTGGTGACGGTCAGAGCGTCAAGGCAATGAACATCATTGCCCAGCAGATTGCCGGTCACCGTTTGACCTTCAGTAACCTCAATATAATCATCGGCCAGGGTAACGCCACCATCCATCACCGCCAGCGTTATGTTATGAGTGATGGTGTTGAGGTCATGGTCGCTGGCAGTAAGTACCACGGGAATCATCGCAGGCTCAGGTGCGGTGGGATCCAGGTTGGCCAGCTGTTGTACCACCAGGTGGGCAGACAGGTTGCCTGAGTTATCGGTGGTGATATTGGCCAGATGAATGCTGAGCACAGGTTTGCCGGACAGGGTCGATAGCACCAGACTCTGGTTTCCCGGTCCGGGATACAGGTTATCAAGATCCAGACTTTCTCCATCGCTTTTGGGCAACCGACTGGCCTGGGGGTTGTTCAGCTGCTCTGCGGTCCCATTAATATCAAACTGCAACTGGTCCGGTGGCAGGGGGTCGGAACCTTTCAGAACGGTAATTTGCCCGTAATCCGGAATGGGGCCGGGCTGGTCACACTCCTGGTCGATGGGCATGGTACTGACCGTGTCGTTTGAAAAGCTCAGTGCTGTGCCATCCAGAACCGTAAAGCAGATGGTGGCACTGTCGCTGTCCCCATCCGAATCGGTAACGGTAAAGGTAAACGTCTCAGTCAGTGTATTGTCGGTGGTATGAACCTGGTCAGGGGCAGCAGTATATTTCCAGGCCCCATCGGGATGGACATACAGGGTGCCGTATTGACCGGGGAATGGGTAAAAGTCTGCTATGTCATCGCTGAGTTTATGGCTACTGGTAAGCGGAGTGCCGTTAATGGCGCTCAGTAAGCCGCCATCGCTACCGGCTTGGACAGGGGTAAATAATTTGCCGTTATTCTCTCTCCACCGCGCCGTAGTCCCTTCCTGTACAAGAACTGGCGTATGATCCACCAGGGTTGGCACATCATCCGTGATGGTGACGACAAATCCCGCTTTGGAGTAGTGGGTTTTTTGATTGGCTGGAGAGTAAAGGCTTTTCTGATACGGCAGGGTAAAGCTGAGTTCGTCTCTGTCTCCCGGATGAAAAAAGGGACGGTCAACCTGTAAAGTGGCCAGGCCTGTGCCTGAGTCCGGCAGGGTAAACGTGAGGGCTGTCTGGGTTGATGTCCCATCATGGTAGACGGCAGTCAACGTTTTGTGGCCGGTGATCTGCCAGCTGACCGGAAAGCTGGAGCCGTTGTCAATAATGCTGATATTGTCGGGTAGATCGGTAAGGTAACCGGGCTCGATAGAGAGTACTGTGCCGCTGGCTGAAATGGGATCTATGTCCTTGCTAGCTCCCAGATCAACGCTTTCCTGAATGTTGATGTCCGAAGGGTTACCGAGGGGCATCAGATGATCGGTGGCGATGGTGCAGGTACAGTCTGCAACGGATGCCAGAACCTGGTAATTGCTTCCTCCGGTAATAGGCTCCATAAAAGGGGGATGGCTCCAGTGGTTATCCTCTACCGGAACCTTGCTCGGGACTTCGGTCGTTACCCTGTTTTGAAATAAGCCGGGGCCAAAAAAAACAGTAACCGGCTGTCCATTGTCAATACCTGTGGTCTCACCGGTTATGGGTGTATTAAAGGAATAGATGCCGTAGGTGTCGATATCGTTGATCCAGATACCTGCTTCGGTATCAATGGACAGTAGCAACTCAGCAGTGGCGGTATTACCGGCCATATCGGTAATTTGCGCTGTCACTGTATGGGAACCATCAGACAATGGATGGGTAATTTGTGCAGACCAGGTTTCGTTACTGGCAACCGGAATGCCACTCTTCAGTGGCTGGCCATCAGCGAACAGTGTTATCGTACCGTTGACTTCACCGGTGCCGGTCATCACCGGTGTGTTTTCACTGGTGGGATTGTCGTGCGTATCGGCTGCCTTGCCGTAACAGGAGTCACTCTGAGGAGCTAGCTCAAGGGTGATTTCGGTGACGGTATCCAGCAGAAACGTCGTGCTGTCTCTGGCAATATTACCAGCCAGATCGCTGGTTTCTGCTGTTATGGTAATAGGGCCATTGAATAACCCGCTCCCGGTAAGATCCGGTGCTTCAATTTGCCAGCTGCTGCCATGGCTGTTCACCGTTGTTTTCAGCTGCAATTGATGGCCGACCTTATCCGTCAGGGTCAAGGTAACCGGGCGCAGGGGTTCGACATTCACCACCCGGCCAGCGATGGTCAGCGCCCGGGACTCCCGGTCGTTGACGATATTATCCGGGGTGATTGGTGTATCAATGGTAATCAGTGCCAGGCTATCCATAGTGGTCTGGTCACTGTCGCCCTCATGCAACGTTTCCGTGATCTCCGGCAGATGATCCGGCCCCGTTCCAATGCCTGCATAGGGTGTGATTGTCGGCGTATACAGGGGAATGATGGTGGGAGTCATCAGTCCTTCATCAGCGGTCTTTTCGTTTGCGTCCCTTCTGTTATCGCCAGCCAACGTGATTGATGGCGTGTCTGACAACAGATAATCATTGGCGTTGTTTAGCTCACTGACGGATAAAGCACCGGCTGCTATAGGATGAATCAGGATATCTGCGTTGCCTTCAAGCTCAATCAGCTCGCCAGCAGTCAGCGGTTCTCCTTCTGCCAGCAACTGACGACGTTGGCCTGACAACAGCTTCCAGGCATGGCCGACAACGCTAATGATCCTGCCATCATTACGCAGCAAAACGAGTTTATTCATGGTGTGGCACCATTACCAGGAGCCCAGTCCGGCGGAAGCGTCAGTTTCAGCGACTCAAGCAGTCGGCCGGTAATATGAAGCAGCCGGTAGAAGGCATCGAGCTGTGCAGCCCATGCCCGGTTCCATGCCAGTTCTGCTTCAAGGCTTTCATTCTCTGCGTTCAATACATCCAGTAACGACCGTTCTCCAAAAGCAAATTGTCTCCGGTAGGCAGATACCATATCCTGGCTGTAGGCGACGTGTTTCTGTAATTGCGGAATTTGTCTGTTCAGCTGAGTATGGGCTTCCCATGCGAGACGGGCTTCTTGCTGGGTATCCAGCAATGCCTGGTGGTATATATCTTTCGCTTCATTCCAGCGGCTGAGGGATGCCTTGATACGCCCGGAATCAGCACCACCATTAAACAGGTTGTAGCGGGCATGGAACATCAGGCTGTAATCATCATCACGCCCGATCACGCCATTCGTGTTGTAGTGCCATGACCGGGTTGCCTCAAAGGAGATTTCCGGGTAGAAGCGTCCCTTGCTGGCCATGTACTCACTCTCTGCAGCGTTATTGTCCTGAAGCGCTGATTTGAGTAATGGATAGTTTTTGCCAGCCAGTAGTACTGCCTGCTTCATAGTATCTGGCAGTCGTTCAAAATCAGGCACAGGTTCGTGAAGAGTGCTGGTTGGGACTCCCACCAGCCGGGCAAACTGGCAACGGGCATCCTGCAAATTGTTGTCAGCAGCAATGGTATTGGACTGAGCCCTCGCCAGTCGGCCACTGACAAGACTGAGGTCTGCAGTGCTCTGCACACCGGACTCAGAACGTTTGAAAATGTTGTAGTAGATATCCTGGTGAATCTTCAGGTTTTGCTCGGACATGGCCAATGCCCTTTCCATCATGATCACAGTCAGATAGGTCTGAGTGACTTTGAGTGCCATCTCGGAAGCGGTGGTTATCAGTCGGTACTGTGCAGAGCGTGTGCTGGCTTCAGATCTATTACTGTCGTGTATTGTGGAAAAACCGGCAAAAAGCACCTGGCGAAGCGCAATGGAAGACTCATACCTATGAAGTCGGTCATCACTGTCAGGCCCACCGGCACGGGTTGCCGGGTTGGAGGTCCATTCATAGCCGGAGCCTCCCTGTACATGCAATGTTGGCAGGAATCCTGATTTGGCAATGCTTTGCTCATGAACGCGGGTCTGCACTTTTTGCATGGCCAGATGCAGCTCCGGGCTCGTCATCAGTGCAGTAGAGACGGCTTCTGCCAAACTTTGCCCACTTGCTGACGGGATGTTAGCAGCAACCATCAGCACAGGCAGCCAGAAGCGAAGATGATGAATACCGGCAGGACGCTTCATACTCATAACCATGTTGAAAATGTTCCGGGGATGATCTTTCCCGTATCGGGGGCAGTGAGGTTCAGGCAAACAAGGTGAGCTACCTGACAATTAACAACTGACAAGAACCAAGGATAAAAACTCTGAGTAAGAATAGATGATTTTTTGTTGTGCCTGGCTGAGAATGGCGGGGGAGGCATTTCTACCCTAGGCTCTGTTTTGCATAATGCTGAACCTGTCTCTGGATGGAGTTGCAATGGCGCAAAGCCCTTTACTGACCAGCTTGATCTGGATTGCCAGGTTTCATGGGATCAGGGTCATTGCAGAAAGTGTACTGACGGGGTTGCCCGTTCAACCAGATAAGTTTCCAGAAGAATATCTGGAGCGGGCTGCCGTGAATGCAGGGCTTACGTTGTTTACCAGGTCGCTGGTATCCCATGGATCACTGGAAGAAAACTGTCCACCTTCGTGCCTTCCCTGTATTGTCTGGTTGGCACAGTCACCCATCGTTGTGGTGCAGATTACCAAAGAGTATGTTGAGTTCCGTCAACCGAAACTTGGGATGACCGCTGAGCGTCTGCATCCTGACGACTTTCTCCAGAGTATTGACAACCGCATTGTTTTTTTCAGTCGCGCCAGGTTTGAGGATGATCGTGATCCGGACTATCCACCGGACTGGCGAGATCACTGGTTCTGGGGTTCGTTACTGGAATGTCGTCGTATTTATCGGGAAGTGTTGTTAGCGTCTCTGCTGATCAATGTTTTTGCCCTTGCGGTGCCACTCTTTGTTCGTCTGATCTATGACCGGGTGATTCCCGGTATGGCACTGACCACGCTGAATACACTGACCATCGGTGTGGTGGTTGTTATCTCTTTCGAATTGATCTGCCGACAGCTGCGCACCCGGTTTATTGATATAGCTGCGAAAAAATCCGACCTGCTGATATCCAGTCAGCTGTTTGCCAAAATTATGGGAATCCGAATGTCGTTTATTCCTGCGGCCACAGGCTCATTTGCACGGCAAATTCAGGACTTTGAGGCTATTCGGGAGTTTATCACCTCCACTACGCTAACAGCCATGGTCGACTTACCATTTGCCATCCTGTTTCTGTTGGTTGTCGGGCTTATGGGTGGTCAGCTGGTGTGGATTCCCCTGCTGGTTATTGTTGTTATGTCGTTTGTCAGTGCAGCAGTTCAACCCCGGCTCCGTCAGAGTATCGAAGAGAGTGAACGACTTTCGGCACGAAAGCATGGGGATCTTGTGGAAAGTATTAACGGCCTTGAAAGCTTGCGGCTTGCCGGTGCACAGAGTCGTTTTCAGCAACGCTGGGAGCAGGCAACCGGGCATATGGCAACCTGGGGGCTTAAAACCCGGGCAATGACCGGCAATGTTACTGCGCTGGCAACCTGGCTGCAGCAATTGGCAACAGTTGCAATTGTTTATTTCGGCGTGATCTTCATCAGCTCTGGCACAATGAATATGGGCGCATTGATAGCCGTTATGATGCTTTCTGGCAGGGCGATAACGCCTTTTATGCAACTGGCCCTGTTGGGTACACGATATTACCAGGCTCGCAGTGCTTTTATGGTGATAAACCAGTTGATGCGAGCACCTGACGAGCAGAGTACGCAAATGGCCCATCGCCGGGTTAAAAAATTTCATGGGAATCTCAAGTTAAAACAGTTGTCGTTTTCTTACCCTGACAGTGTTATTCCTGCGCTTTCTAATGTATCCGTGTCCATCAACAGTGGTGAGAAAGTGGCTGTAGTAGGGCGCTCTGGCTCGGGCAAATCAACGCTTGCCCGTATTCTGGCGGCACTCTATCAACCCGACCATGGACAGGTATTTCTGGACAGTATTGCCCAGGGGGATATTCATCCGGCAACCCTGAGGGCGAAAATAGGCTTTCTGGCCCAGGATCCCTGGATATTTCATGGTTCAGTGATGGATAACATCACAATGGGGGCTTCCAGTTTCTCCGGGGAAGATCTGCTGACCACCGCGAGAGGCTGCGGTGTGACACTCTTCACCGGCGACTCTTTGGCTGCCCTGGAATACCCCGTGGGCGAAGGTGGACGACAACTCTCTGGTGGTCAACGGCGAGCCGTTGCATTGGCCCGTGCCATGCTGTCCAAACCGGATATCCTGATTCTTGATGAGCCTTCTGCTCATATGGATAGCCTGATGGATGCCCGGGTTCAGAAGACACTCAAGGGCTTAACGAAAAATGTAACTCTGATTATCATCACCCATAGAAGCAGCCTGTTGTCTGTTGTTGATCGTGTCATTATGTTGGACGGCGGCAAACTGGTATCTGATCAGCCTGTTCAAATCAGAGAACCTCAGGCATGAAAGCAAAATCATGGTCGGAATGGTTGCGGTTAACCGCCAGTAACCGGCAGCAGGCTCAGCTGATGGACATTACTGTCACTTCACGCTGGTTTATCTGGGTGATGGTTTTTTTTGTTGCTTCATTAATTGCCTGGAGTTGTCTGGCTATGATGGATGAGACCGTCACAGGCTATGGGCGAGTTATTCCTTCCAGTCGAGTTCAGGAGGTTCAGAGTCTGGATGGTGGCACCCTGAAATCTGTCCATGTCAGGGAAGGTGAGTTTGTTCATGCCGGGGATTTGCTCTTGCAGATTGATGAAACGCGCTATCAATCTTCCTTTCGGGTGAATGAATCTGAGCTGGAAAGCCTGCAGGGCTCTGTGGCCAGGCTGGAATCAGAATTAGCGGCACTGGCTGGGATGCTAAGTGGTTTATGGTCTGATGAACAACGTGACATCAACTTCCCGGAACACTTTCAAAAACATTTTCCTGAACAGGCACTGCAACAAAAAGCACTGATGAATGAACGAATGGCGGCACTGAACAGTCAGGTTACTATTCTCGACCAGCAAGTGATTCAGAAACAGCATGAACTGAATGAGCTAAAGGAAAAAGTAAAAACGCTGACCAGAAGCTTGCAGCTTGCCAATGAGGAGTTATTACTGAAGAAACCGCTCACGGATGATGGCGTTATTACCCGCGTAGAGATTATTAACCTTGAGCGAAGGGCAAATGAACTTCAGGGGGATCTGACCAATGCCCGGTTGACGGTTGCTCGTCTTGAGTCTGCATTGGAGGAGGCCATCGGGCGTCGTAATGATCTGGTGATTCGTTACCGGGCAGACTTACAAAAAGAGCTGCAGGATACACGGGATCGTTCCGGCAAACTACTGGAGGGGCAGGCAGGCCTGGAAGATCGGGTTCGCAAGGCGGCGTTGTATGCACCAGTGGATGGGTTAGTCAAAACGGTAAAGGTACATACAGAAGGCAGTGTTATTCAACCAGGAAGCACTGTCGTTGAGATTGTACCGGCAGAAGACCCTCTTATTTTTGAAGCCCGCATTCAACCGGCGGATATTGCCTTCCTGCAGTCAGGGCAAATGGCTCTGATTAAGTTAACGGCTTATGAATTTGCCACATTCGGAAGTTTGAAAGGAACTGTGGATACGATCAGTGTTGACACGCTGGAGGATGAAAAAGGGCTGCCGTATTACCGGGTTCGAATAGTGCTGTCGGGTGATAATAGCTCCTTGCTGTTGATTCCTGGCATGACAGGGGTAACCGATATTGTGACGGGGAACAAAAGTGTGCTTGAGTATTTTATAAGGCCTTTGCTGAGAAGTTTTGGAATATAGAACAGAGATCAGTTCAGTCACTAACAAGAACGTTAGTTTTACTGATTTTTTTATCTTCAGATACAAAAAGGAACTAAACCCGCCTTATGGGACTCAAACTGTAATCAGTTCATGATTCAGGAGGTGTAATCGGATGGAACCCTCTAATAATCACCCCGTTGACAGCTACTCTGCTGGCCCACAAACCCTGCCGGAAGATACTCATGAGACATTGGGCGTCAATATCGTGGGTGGTGCCAGTAATTCGGGTGCAATGGATGATTCCGGAACTCTGCATGACAGGCAGGTTAAGGCTTTAACGCCTGCTGATAAAATTCAGAGTGTTATTACTCCCCCTGATCATGACATTGGCAACTTACGCGCAGCGCTGATTAATCAGGCTATCGGTTTTTTATCCATTGTCAGTAAAGATATATCCGGTTTGCCGGCAGTAACGGGCGTATTTGTCAGGGCGTTTCGCCAGCCCATGGTTTCAGAAATGCAGGCTTCAGTAGCTCCGGTGCCAGCTCTCAGGGGGGAAGACTTTCTCAGTAGCTGGCAGATGGATGTCGTAGTAAGCCCCGGGCAATGCAAGGATTTAACCAGGTTAATGGGGCGCTTTTTGCATAAAGAGAAAAACGAAGACGCTCGTGTTTCTTCTTTTTCTGGCGCAGGGATGCTTCAGGAAGAGAAGTTTCATTATCTGTTCAATGGCGAAGAGTTCTTTTCAATCAGGTTATTAACGCTTGACGCCCCCGTAAACCTGAATATTGGAGATTACACCTATCAACCCTCTGAGGGAAAGCCTGTAACACTCAGAATATCCACTGAAGCCTGGGGCGTATGGCTGAATCAACAGTTTGCTGGTTTGGTTAATAATCCCTATGCGTACAATATTATTGAGACCGAATTCCAAACCCAGGCAATAACCGATGAGGAAGCGTGGTGCCTTTGTCCTGAAATTCAGCAATGGATCTACTCACAACAGCCGGTTTATCTGCATCCAGCGGTTTTTTATGACTATTGCACAGCCAGTATGGCTCAACCTGTTTATTCACCAGTAGCAACTGCCTGGCAACTCGAATACTGTCCTGGTACTCCGCATGTTCCAACAGAGTCTTTTTCACAACCATTTGAGATAAACGTACCAGTTGATCTTGAGGCGTCGACTATAACATCGGTAATGCAGCCCGGTGAACAGGGAGTCGTTGAAGATCAGACTGGTAATCTGGCACCGTCTTCTACAGGTGAAACCGTAACACCTGTCGCACTTCGATCAGGTCCTGCACATTTGGTGTTGAACAACGGTAGCAGTCTAATAAAAGATACCGATGCCATTCAGGACCTTGGCTTTTCCCTGATTGCAGACATACTGTCATCCTTTGAATCGGCGGGAACCGGAATTGCACACCAGGGCTCGAAAGTTGAACAGTCTGAAGCAAATAATGAAAGCAACGGTGACAGCAAAAGCAGGGGAAGAAGGCAACGACGGGGAGTTAATGCGCCTGAACGAACAAAAAATGCCCGGAAAAAAGGCAGTGCAAAGGGGCTGCGTGCCAGAGGAAGTGATCGTTATGGATTTGCCGCAGCGATTCAGGCTTTAACCAAAGTCACTAACGTTGTCGCTGACGAACAGAGGGCACGGTTGGAGAAGTTGTCTATACCTGATGGGGTGATTAGCGGGTTAAACAACCTTATCAGTACTGAGAAAAGCGCTGAATTAGTGCGCCACCCTTTCAGGCGCAGTCCTTTCCTTGGCAGAGCCCAATGCTACTACGTCAAACAACCTGAAGAGGGCTTTAACTACAGCTATGAAGGGCTGGCTGGCATTATTGAAAAGATAGTTCATGAATTAGGTGACTCCCTGAAACAGAGTGAGTGTTCTGTGGCGAGCCAAAATGAAGTCAGGGCGATTATTGCGGCATTAATGCTTAAATATCTGGTCTATATGCCCAAAGAAAAAAATCAAATGAGTGCACTTCTGTTCAAATTAACAGACATGATTGAGCATGACAGCAGAATCATTGCGCACTATGAGGCGGGTAACGGTTCACCGATCCTGAAGTTGTTGCCGCAGACTTGTCTGGTGGTATTGACCTCAGTTGAATTGGAAAAAATAGCCCTTCCGGTAACCCTTCAGCAGCGGTTAGTCAGTACTCTTGCCACCATTATGTCTGCCTCTAATCATCATGGCTGCTACGATATTTCTGCATCAATTATTAGCTCGCTTCACCGACTACCACTTGATTTGCCCCTGCCAGGCTTGAATTGGCAGGAAGTTAATAACCTGGCAATACAGATACAGGAAACCTTTGGTTATTTGCACCAATTGATGGATTTTCCGGGGGCTTTGCGGGTAAACCGTCTCACAGTTGCCCGGGCAGTGATGGATTTGAGGGATGGATTACATGCACTCCAGAAAAAAGGTGAAGATAGCCGGAGCCTATCGTGGTTCTCACCGGCACCCGGGAAGCAAGACCGCATCGCCATGGCTGTTCGTTCCGCTGAGAAAATATTGGGCGACGATGAGCTGGCATTCAAGAAGGCATGTCGTGAGTTAGTCCTTGCTAAACGTAAGGCGCAGGAGGATATACGCAGCAAGCAACTTGAAGCGCGGATGAGAATGCAGCAAAAAGAGAGCCATCCGCCAGAAAAGCCTGGCCGGGACATTGAGCAAGCAGAGGAACAAAATGAGGAGCAAAATGAGAAACAGCGTTATTGTCTGGTGACCGCGCCCATCAGGGAGACGGCAGTCGATGCTATCAAGTTGGAACTCAGTCCATGGGAACAGGCATTGGCCGTTGCCGTATCGCTGTATAAAGATGGCCAGCTTGCTGAGGCTGAAGCCAGCAGGGCGTCTGCACTGAAAGCCTGTAAAGATAAGATTGATCGGGCCTGTGTATGGGCAGACTGTGGCAATGCTTTGCTGGAACCGTATCACGAGTTGCTTGCCCGGGTGGTCACGGTCACAGCAAAAGTCACTCCGGTTAAACATCTACTGGATCTTATTGCACAACATATTCCCGATGACGTGGTGAAAAAATCTGGCGATGCAAAAAACTGGCTGTCAGAAAACGAATATAAAATACCAAAAGAAGCGTCACTTTTATCATTAGCCATGAGCTTGCCATCACAAGATGAGATGAATTCATTACTTAAGGCACTCAGGTCGACTGTGGAGATGTATGAAAAGGCGGTAGAGTTGATGAATGATTGCTCTGTCTTGCAGTTGCGGGATACGGGGGATTTTATCTTGCATATTATGGAGAGTGATCTGAATAGCCTTTTTGATCAGCAGGATGACTTGCTCTCCATCAGAAGGGTGGTTGCCAGGGTCATGACTGCCCGCTCTGAACTTATGAAGAAACTCGGCTTTTATGGTCCTCGCTCCGGGTCCAGTGCCAGCACAGAAGCAGCCATCACTTATCAGAAGAGCGTTTATACTCAGCTGCGTGAGCGCCTGAGCAGGGAAGCAGCACAATTTGATGTTAATGAAACGGATTTGACGAAATGGGGCAACTTATTAGAACGTATCGGTCAGTTGAGAATAAAGTCTTCTGAAGTGTAAATGCGTTTTGAAGATCTTTTATTGACATATTCGTGTATTCACTACGATGATATAGCGTTAGACCTGCAATTTTCTCCCCCGGTTTTATCAACCAACAGTTCCTGATGAACGTTGAGAAAATTCATGCAATCCCTGGTATGGATTGCCACTGGTTTTTGGCTCTCAGCCCTGCGTATGGGTTGGTACGAGCAATAGAACAAGCAGCCTCCGGTACCGGTTGCCACTGTATAGTGATTACAATGTAAGGACTCCTTCATGCCTGTTATTACGCTTCCCGATGGCAGCAAACGTGAGTTTGCTGAAGCAGTATCCGTAATGGAAGTCGCCCAGGACATCGGTCCGGGGCTGGCCAAGGCGACCCTCGCCGGCCGCGTCAATGGTGAACTGGTGGATGCCAGCGCCAAAATTGCCGAAGATTCTGATTTATCCATCATTACCACCCGTGACCAAGAGGGTGTGGATGTTATTCGTCACTCTACCGCGCACCTGCTGGCTATGGCCGTGCAGGACCTGTTTCCTGGTGCCCAGGTGACCATTGGGCCAGTGATTGAAAACGGCTTCTACTACGACTTCTCCTACGAGCGCGCTTTCAATATGGATGATTTGTCCAAAATTGAAAAACGCATGGAAGAGCTGGCCAAACAGGATCTCTCTATCGAGCGTGTGGTGATGAGCCGTGAAGAAGCCATCAGCGCCTTTAAAGCCATGGGCGAAGAGTACAAGGTTGAGATTATCAACGACCTGCCCACCAGCGAAGAGATCTCTGTCTACCGCCAGGGTGAGTGGATGGACCTCTGCCGTGGCCCACACGTGCCTTCCACCGGTAAGTTGAAAGCGTTCAAACTGATGCGGGTGGCCGGTGCCTACTGGCGCGGTGATTCCAATAATGAAATGCTGACCCGCGTCTACGGTACTGCCTGGGAAGACAAGAAAGCCCTGAAGGCCTACCTGCACCGTCTGGAAGAAGCGGAAAAACGCGACCACCGCAAACTGGCCAAGAAGCTCGACCTGTTCCACATGCAGGAAGAAGCGCCGGGAATGGTGTTCTGGCACCCTAACGGCTGGGTGATCTACCAGGAACTGGAACAGTACATGCGCAACAAACAGCGCCTGGCCGGTTATGAAGAGATCAAAACCCCCCAGCTGGTGGACCGCAGCCTGTGGGAGAAGTCCGGTCACTGGGATAAATACGCCGATGGCATGTTTACCACCAGCTCTGAAAACAAGGACATGGCCATTAAGCCCATGAACTGTCCCTGCCACGTGCAGGTCTTTAACCAGGGCCTGAAGAGCTACCGTGACCTGCCGCTGCGACTGGCTGAATTTGGTTCCTGCCACCGTAACGAACCTTCCGGTTCCCTGCACGGCCTGATGCGGGTGCGTGGCTTTGTCCAGGACGATGCCCATATTTTTGCCACGGAAGACCAGATTCAGTCAGAAGTCTGTGAGTTCATCGACTTCCTGCACAGTGTTTACGACGACTTCGGTTTTGCCCGTGAAAACCTGATTTACAAGCTGTCTACCCGCCCTGAAAAGCGCGTAGGTTCCGACGAAATCTGGGATAAAGCCGAAAAAGCCCTGGCTGAAGCCCTGGATGCCCAGCAGCTGCCATGGGATGAACTGCCCGGTGAAGGTGCTTTCTACGGACCGAAGATCGAATTTTCCCTGAAAGACTGTATTGGCCGGGTGTGGCAATGTGGCACCATTCAGGTGGATTTCTCCATGCCGGGTCGACTGGGTGCGGAATATGTGGACGAACACGGAGAGCGCAAGACGCCGGTTATGCTGCACCGCGCAACCCTGGGATCCTTCGAGCGCTTTATCGGTATTCTGATCGAGCATTATGAAGGTGCCATGCCGGTTTGGTTGGCTCCCATGCAGGCTGCTATCCTCAATATCACTGATCGTCAGGCCGATTACGCCAGAAAATTGGAAAAAAACCTCTCGGAACAGGGCATCAGGGCAAAAGCGGACTTGAGAAACGAGAAAATCGGCTTTAAAATCCGCGAGCATACTTTAATGAAGGTTCCTTATCTGCTGGTGATCGGTGATAAGGAAATGGAAGACAATACCGTGGCGGTCCGTACCCGCACCGGTGAGGATCTGGGCGTAATGTCCATCGAAGCGTTCCAGGAACGCCTGCAGGCAGATGTCCTCAAGCGTGGTCGCACTGCCTGAGGCTGTGCCGCTTTCCGATGCACTTCGAGAAAACTGTCCCGGGTTGCCTGATGGTCTGGCAACTCTTTAGTCCAAGAGGCTTTGCGGGACTTACTATGTTGCTTACACAGGAGATACAACCATCAGACGCAACAGCTTCCGTGATCGTCGCCCAGTAAAGGCTCCGATTAATGAAAATATCCGTGCAAAAGAGGTCCGCCTCATTGGGGCCGACGGAGAACAGGTCGGTGTAGTTGATATACAAGATGCGTTAAGCATGGCTGTGGAAGCGGGGCTGGATCTGGTTGAGATCAATGCGACCAGTGAGCCACCGGTCTGTAAGATCCTGGATTATGGTAAGCACCAGTACGAATCGAAAAAGCAGAAGGCGGCGGCCAAGAAAAAGCAGACTTTGATCCAGGTGAAAGAAATCAAGTTTCGCCCGGGTACCGAAGAAGGGGATTATCAGGTAAAACTGCGCAACCTGATACGTTTCCTTACTGAGGGCAACAAGGCGAAGGTCTCCCTTCGTTTTCGTGGTCGTGAGATGGCTCACCAGGAGCTGGGCATGGAACTGATGAAACGGGTTGAAAAAGACCTGGAAGAAATCGGAACCGTTGAACAGCATCCGAAAATGGAAGGCCGTCAACTGATCATGGTGATTGCCCCTAAAAAGAAGAAGTAATTAAAAAAACGGCGTTTGGGTTTGGTGTCCGTTGAGGGTATCGGGTCTGGCCGTTTTTTTTAGTGCTTCGTGCCGGTTGATGGCTTCGGCTTTTGGCGGCAGTATTTTTAATTGTCCCGACGCTGGTTTCGCAGATCAGTGGTCGCGAATGCGGAGTGTTTTTCATGCCAAAGATGAAAACCAACAGTGGAGCCGCGAAGCGTTTCAAGAAAACCGCTTCCGGTTACAAGCGTAAAGGTGCCTTCAAGAGTCACATCCTGACCAAGATGACCACCAAGCGTAAGCGTCAGCTGCGTGGTACCTCACTGGTATCTCCGGCCGATCAGGGTCTCGTTAAGCGTATGCTGCGCGACTAATCGCTTTTTTGATCATTTTACAGGAGAGATAATTCATGGCACGTGTTAAGCGTGGCGTCATTGCGCGCCGTCGTCACAAGAAAGTTCTGAAGCAGGCTAAAGGTTATTACGGTGCACGTTCACGTGTATTCCGCGTAGCCAAGCAGGCAGTTACCAAAGCTGGTCAGTATGCTTACCGCGACCGTCGTCAGCGTAAGCGTCAGTTCCGCGCTCTGTGGATTGCCCGTATCAATGCCGGCGCTCGCATGAATGGCCTGTCTTACAGCCGTTTCATCGCAGGTATGAAGAAAGCGGCTATCGAAATCGACCGTAAGGTTCTGGCTGATCTGGCCGTTCACGACAAGGCGATTTTTGGCCAGCTGGTGGAAAAGGCGAAAGCTGCTCTGGCTTAAGTTTTTATACCGGTTTGTATGAGGGAGACCTGCTTTTGTGGGTCTCCTTTTTTTGTTTGTGATTCATTCAGACTCATTTCCTGTTGGCAGAGAATGAGGCCAGCATTTTTTCCCGAATTTTGCTAAAGTTACCTCTGGTTTTTAAGGTCGCTGATAAGAAGGACCTTGCTCCACCGTCGGATATGGATTCCGAAGTCATCTTTGGTAAGGACGCAAACAACGAAAAAGAAGCAAAGTATGTCAGCATTTTATCAAGAAACCGTGTTAACCGTGAAGCATTGGAATGATACTTTGTTCAGCTTCACCACCACCCGTGACTCATCGCTCAAATTTCATAATGGTCATTTTGTCATGCTGGGCCTTGAAGTGGATGGGAAGCCGTTGATGCGGGCATACAGTATCGCCAGTGCCAACTATGAGGAGCACCTGGAGTTCCTCAGTATCAAGGTGCCTGATGGGCCTCTGACTTCCAGACTTCAGCATTTACAGCCGGGGGATTCCGTGCTGGTCAGTCGCAAGCCGGTGGGCACCCTGGTGGTGGGTGATTTGAAGCCGGCCCAGAATCTGTTCCTGTTTGCCACCGGTACAGGTCTTGCGCCGTTTATGAGCATTATCAAAGACCCTGAAACCTATGAGCGGTTTGAGAAGGTCATACTTGTTCATGGTGTTCGTTACGTCAGTGAACTGGCTTATCATGACTACCTGCTGGATGAATTGCCTCACCATGAATACCTGGGAGAAGAGATTCGTCAGAAGCTGGTCTACTACCCAACCGTTACCCGTGAGCTGTTCAGAAATACCGGTCGACTGACAGATCTGATTACCAGTGGTCGGTTGTGCAATGACCTGGACCTGCCACCACTGAACCCACAAACCGATAAAGCCATGATCTGTGGCAGTCAGGCCATGCTCAATGATACCTGTGATATTCTCGATAACCTCGGCTTTACTGCATCGGCGCATACCGGAGATGTGGCTGATTATGTGATTGAGAGGGCTTTCGTTGAGAAATAATTGTCTGATAGTCATTTTGTCCGGTTAAAAATCCGATTGAGTCTGAAAGTGCCTGTCCTTAATGGTAAGGGCCTGTTGACGTTTCGTTGCGTGCTCAGCGGGACGCGCAGTCTGGCTCAGAAAGGCGTCATCTGCGCGAAAGACTTGTGCAGAGCGTAGTTATTCTACGCCAAGCAAGTCTGACAAAGCAGATGGCGCCTTTCTGAGCCACCCTTCGGGCGTATCAGGGTGCCCCTATGACTTCGTTGCAGCATTTTGAAAGGCAACCAGCCTTCCTCCAATGCTGCGCCTCGTCATAGGAGCGCCCTGATACGCTGAGCACGCAACGAAACGTCAACAGGCCCTGAAATAGCGGTTATCCAGACGGCTATTTTAAAAACCAAAGGATAGGCAGTAATCACACTGCCGCATTTCCCATCCGCTGTTTCCTGCCAATAAATTTCACATTACTTACAACAAGCTGTTATATCTATAGAGCTTAATTACAGAACTACACTAAGAGGGTCTAACTCGAACAAAGAACCGTCATATGGATCCCCAAATTTCACCTGAATGCACTTACGCTGCCTCCGGTTCACATGAACCCCTGCTACCTGAACAACAGTCTGACGATAAAACGACCACTGCATTCTATCCGAAGCGGGCATTGAAGCGGAGTAATGAAGAATGTTGCGTAAGAAAAACAAGCAGCCTGCTCAATCTAAAAGAGATAAAAGATACTCTTCATGCAAGACTTTGCCAGCGCTCAACCAGTAACCAAATGGTATGTGGGGTACGAATACCGTCATCACGACCTCAGCAGAAAGATATATCCCCCCTTCCTGTAGATATATCTATTGAACCAGTAACGCTTAATGATCAGCCCGGAACAACAGGGAAATCCCAAATAACCAAAGACAAAAAATCACAGCCTGAAAAGGAACTGGAAATCGGCAGCCTGAAAATAATAAATAGCCTTGAGGCAATCATAAAAGGAGAAGGCGTATGGGAAAAATTTACACATTCATTGATCAGATGCTGCGCTGACCTGGGTCAAGGGGAAGAAGATGAAGAGTGGCTTAATTATATGAGTGTGAAAATTCAGGCAATTGATGAAAACCCCCAAAAATACTGGAATTATTGCCCCAGAGCATTGCGCTCCATTATCCAGGAGATAATCTACACAACGTTAAAGACACTTCATCGCTATAAAGGATTAATGCCAGACGTAAATCCTGAGCATCTGGAAAGTTTGAATAATGGGATACAGCAGATGTTAAAGAAATATTACCAAAGGTTTGGTGAAGAATCGTTCTTTCAGATTTTAGATCCTGGCACATACATGAAAAGAACCTTGACTCATCCTTCGCAATACAGCGCCATACCTTGGTATCACTATGATGTTATTCCCAAAGCCCTGACCAGGCTACTCGCTCCAACCTCAGCAACGTTAGCATACCTTCCTGTTTTATGGTCACTGAAAAACGAAGTAAAGGCGATAGAAACAGTCCTTGGCTTTGATGCACAAGCCATACAGGAAATGGCCGGGAGAAAAGAACAACAACGGCTTCTTAAGTTGTTCACTCATCGTCCGCTGGGCGCACTCCTCTCGTCAGTCAACTCTATGGAAGGATTTTCAAACTTTGGTAACACCTGCTTTGCCGCCGTTTCGATCTGGCAAATTCTGGTTTCACGCTATATTTATTTACTTGCAGCTCCCTTACATCCACAGGCGGCTGAGGGTGCCCGCGATACTGCGCTAGATCAAAATGAAGGGTATATATCCCCGGGTCCGGGAAAAAAAGCAATTCCACTGAAAAAACTCACTCCTGAATTATGCCTGACATTGATCAAAAAGGCGTCAGACATAAAAGTAAAAAAACAGCTGTTAACTAATGCGCTCAGAAAGTGTCTGGTCACTTTGGAAAACCAGCATTTAAAAAAACAGTACTCGAAAATGCAAAAAACCTATGAGCTGTTGTTAACGTTATGCTCTGCTTGTGCTTCTGATAATATTTTCATGGGCTTTGAAAATTTCCATGAAAATTATGCAGAGTATATAACTACCCGACTCCTGCTGCAGGCAGAAAACAAAAAAAACACAGAGAGTTTGTTCTCTCAAGAACTTGACCAGAATAATGAACTACCGGTTTTACCCCTGAACAAATTACCACCCCAGGATTCAGCTGAGTTTTTAGCACCACTGTTAAAATTGGTTATCCCCGCAGAGCAGCTGAAAAAATGTGCATTCAGGGTTTTAACTGAACGGCAGATTATGAGGGACTCCGATATATTAATGATCACTGATGACCCACGGACAACTCCCGTGAACACCTCCGGAGTCTCTCAGATAGAAGATATAGTTCAACCGGACACGTTGATTTATTCCGTCTCGGTTTCTCCTGAGCAGGCTGAAAGAGATGATTTATCCATTCAAATGCTTCTGGATGATGCGCTTTCCCTGAAAGGTATACCTGACAATGAGCACCAGAAAATAACCATAAATTGTAATAATTTCAGGCATGCAATCAATAACCTCCCGGATCCTCTTTCCAGGGCAAAAGAAACGGGCACAGGAGACCTCCTGTGGGATGTTCTTCAAGAGCGGCAGGTACTATTGGTGGAAGATGTTCCGGAGGTGATCACTGTTCAGCTAAAGATGCTCTCCGATCCATGTGACCGGGCAAAATTTGCTGAAAAATTAGCCCATGATGTCACTCAGGATTTTCAGTTAACCTGCAGAAAAGCCAGCCCTGACGCCTCTCTTCCGCCAGAAGACGTTATCCAAAGCTACAGGATTGTGGCCAAAGTGTTTTATGTTGAGGACAGAGATGTAAGAACACGTCACTACCGGTGTTTGATAAATGGCAGGGACCGATTACCAGAGAATGATGAACAACCGGTGATTGATAAAGTTGTTATGGATGATCAAAGGGTATTCGTCGCACCACAAAATCAGGAAGACTTATATCAGCTCGGTATTCTCTGTATGTTTACCGCTGAAAAAATCCGCTGTGGCTAAGTAGTTAACCAAATGAAAGCATGTGCCAGCTGCACAACTGGTACCTACATTCCTATAACAATTTCGCAGAACTGGATAAACATAAAGAGCGAAAGGTTTTAAAACTGGGGGGACAAAGTCGTACAAGCTTTCTGACAGGTCAAAAAAAACACATAATCTCATTTTCAACTATTCTTAAGCATCATTAAGAACAATGACTAAGTATTTTAATCAGGCTAAGTTCCGGGTGATGAATGGACTGGATATAAATGGAACTTTATTGCTTACCTCACTGTTCTTAATGTAGACGACAGTATCAATCCGGAATAGCTTGTCAACAACATTAAAATCTAACTGCTTGTATTGAGGATGTAGATTATGTCAGTTTCATATCACTCGATATGTCAAGCCGATAAACACAATTGTACAGTTTGTCTGAGCACTGTTATACCTTACAGTTTGCCTGTTGAACCAAAAAACATTCACTCCTGGCAAGAAAAAGACGTGTTTATCTTAGCTAAATGCAAACACCTGATGCACATGGATTGTTTTCAGAATTGGCAAGAGCACTGCAAGGATCTGTCAAAACGTGACCCGAGCCTTCCGTTAGTAACTTGTTGTCCTACCTGTAAAACGGAAGTTAGGAAGGAGCCGGAGAACAGGATGGTCTATAGTCTTCTTTGCTTGGACCACTACTGTGATAAAGCCGAAACTCAGGATCCAAAACCTTCGTTTCTGGAAACACCTGTGCAAATAACCCCCCAGAGTTTGGATGCCGTGAGGCCTTCTATGGACAAGGCGTTAAGTGCAAACAACTTTTCCGCAATGTGGCAACTGAAAAGCCGATACGGGATCACACTCAGTGCAGCTCAATTAAAAGAGCTTTTGTGGCAATCACTACCACCATCTTTCCATTGGTATGTAGCACCCTCTGCCCATAATAAAATTCGAATGGCGCTGGATTTAATGACCCATGATGATGCCTCTAAATGGGTTGTTTGTGATTTTCTGAAGGAAGTGTTACAGAAAAAAGGCCAGTCGGAGACGACGGTCAACCTGCTGGTAGGCTCAAAAATGCTTAGTGAAAATGCACTAAAAGAGACTCTGAATTACTTTATTTCAAGAGGCAGATTTCATGATGCAAAAGCCATTAAAGAACAATATAGTGTCTCTATTAATAGTTCGAAATTGGAGGACGAACTGGTTAAAGCTTATGAATCAGGAAAAAGTACCTGCGATCTGGAACGTATCTTGAGCCTATACGATAAAGATAACGAGTATTGCATAGTGACCCTGCGTGAAATTTTAAAAACCGTTGCGACGCAGCCGCAGGATTACTCTCCGGAGCTTCTTGGTCAGAATCGTAGCAATTTTTTTGACAATTATATGAAGTTTATCAACGCGCTGCTGAGCCATGGTGTCAAGGAACAAATGGCTGTTGATGCCGCAATGGCAAAAGCCGTCAGTACTCTTGCTCACAAAGGCTTGAAATGGGCTTACGAATTGAAGACCAGCTACCAGGCAAAGATGGATCCTGCGAAGCTCAGAGTGGCGATGGATAAGGCAGTAGATCTGAACAAACTTTTCCTGCTTGAACTGATAACCCCTTTTTTTGCCAATGGTAAAGATGCCGAGGAGGCGATTATCGGGTCTCTGGAAAGGCTGGCAAGCAAACCCGATCAGTATTTTGGTGATTATCGTGATGCAAAAGAAACCTTGAAAAAACAACTGGAAAAGTTCGATTGTTGGAGTCTGAAAGCTGTCAACACACTCATTAAAAGAGCTGTTGAGAACAATGATTTTTACTGGGCTGAGGAGCTGAACAGAAAATATAATGCCTATCTGGACCCTGAGACACTTAAAAATCATATTCTGAAAGAGGCCGAATATGTAAAAAGAAGAGGACACACCCAACCTGATTATCTTGCCGATTTGTTCGCCCCCTTAAAATTAATCGAGCATGATAATCCCGGTTTGCCCAATGCCATTCAAGCGGCTGTTGACCAAATATGTACAATGGAGAGTTTTCCCTTGCAGCAACGTGTCGTCAATGAGCTGATAAAATTCTCGGACAACCTCCCGGGTTAAATTTTGATATGTAATGGTTTAAAATGGCAGGAATCATGAGCTGTTCCTGCCATACTTAAGTCCCATGTAATAGAAAACTAATATTTATTTTGAGGAAAATACCTTTTAGACTTTTGAATGCATTCTTGTCAACAGCATAGAAAACTGGCTTCAAAAACTGAGGGTGTAGATTATGTCAGTTTCATATCTCTCGATATGCCATGCTAGAAAACACGAGTGTTCAGTTTGTCTGAACTCCATTACTGATTACCTGTATCCCGATGAAGTACCCAGTCACTCTTGGCGAAATAAATATGTATTTATATTATCGGGATGTAAGCACCTGATGCACGGGGAATGTGCTGACAACTGGGATAGTCATTGCCGGGATCTGTCTGATCGAGACCCGAGCCTGCCGTCCGTTCCTACTTGTCCTGCCTGTAAAACGGTAATATCTGAGGGTAATCAGGCGAAAAACAGGCTGGATCGTGGTTTTCCTCTGGATAGTGAAAAAGCCGAAACCAACGACCCAAAACCATCGTTCCTGGAAACACCTGTGAATACTGCCCCCCTGACCCTGGATGCCGTGAGGGTGCTTATGGACGAGGCGGTAAGAAGAAATAACTTTCCCGCAATGTGGCAACTGAAAAGCCGATATGGAATCACACTCAGTGCCGCTCAATTTAAGGACGTTTTATGGCAGATACTGCCACAAACTTTCCATGCGTTTGTAATACCCTCTGCTGAAAATAAAATTCGGATGGCGCTGGATTTAATGACCCATGATGATGCCTCTGAAAGGCTGGTTTCTGATTTTTTGCAGGAAGTATTGAAGAAAAAAGGGTGTCCGGGGGATGTGGTCAACCGACTGGCTGAATCAAAAATACTCAGTGAAAACGTGCAGAAAGAGGCGTTTGACTTCTTTGTTTCAATAGGCAGGTTCGATTATGCACAAGCCATGAAAGAGCAATATGGCATCTCTCTTAATGGTGTGCAATTAAAGGAACAACTGTTTAAAACTTATGAGGCCAAAAAAAACTATCAGTTGCAACGTATCTTGAGTTTATACGATAAAGATAACAAGTCTTGCAAAGAGATCCTGCGTGAAGTTTTAAAAACCGTTGCGATGCAGCCACAGGATTACTCTCCGAAGCTTTTTGATCGGAGCTATGGCAATTTTTTTGACAATTATATGAGATTTATCAACACGCTGCTGAGTCACGGTGTCAGGGATCAAACTGCCGTCAATGCCGCAATGACGAAAGCCGTCAGTACCCTAGGTTCTCACGGTTTAGAGTGGGCAGGCCAGTTGAAGACCAATTACCAGGCAACGATAGATTCCGGGAAGCTCGAAGTGGTGATAGACAGAGCACTTGATGAACGCCAGTTTTTTCTGCTTGAACTGATCTTCCCTTTGTTTGCCAGTGATGACTCTGACACGGCGAATAGCAGGCTTCTGGAAAAGCTGGCAAGCAAGCTTGATCCGCGTTTTTACTACATTTATCGTATGGCCAAAAATGCCTGTAAACAACGGCTGGCAAGCAGCGGTTGTACGAGCCAAAAGGCCATCGATATACTCCTGAAAAAAGCGATTGAGAACAAAGATATTCCCTGGGCAAGTGAGCTGAACAGCAAATATAATGCTTATCTGGACATTAAGATGTTTCACTATCACATTTTGGATCAGGTCGATGCTGTAAAAAGGTGTAAACACACCGATCCTTCTTTTCTTGATGATTTGATCACTTCCTTACGCTTTGTCAAAACCGATAATTCCGGTTTGCCCGGTACCATTGAAAGGATGGTTGAACGTATAGGCAAGATGGAGAAATTTCCGTTGCAGCAAAATGTTGTCGATATGCTGAGGAGCTTTTTAGAAGACATTCAAACTTCATTGATGGTAAACAATTAAAACACGGTATTTGTCACTGCTTCAAAGGCACGTTTGGTTTACTATTGAAGGGATCAAGAACTGATGGGAAATCAGGCTGACCTTGCCCGGTTGATGACCCTTGAGCAGGGCAAACCCCTGGCTGAATCAATGGCTGAGGCTTTGGAATATGGCACGGTGGGCATCAATGAAGGCATTATTTCCACAGAGCTGGCACCTTTCGGTGGAGTTAAACAGTCTGGGTTTGGTCGGGAAGGTGGACAGGAAGGTCTGGAAGAGTACCTGGAAACCAAGTGCCTCTGTTTTGGGGGGATTAATTAATATCCGGGTTAAGAAATGAAACTAAACCATAATTTTTTTGTCAGTACTTTATTTAAACGATAAAGTACGGATCCGCCCTATGAATGGAATTGAATCTCCATTGCCCCCTTTTTATCCTCCTCCCGGCTTTAATCTGGAAAACGTCAAAAATGGTGGTTTTTTTTCCTGGGCATTCTGGAACACTCTCTATGCCATTGCTACCCCGGTCAAGACAACGTTTTATGTGGGCTCATTAGCATGGAATAAATTATCCAAAAAGCCTGTTTCCAGTCGTAACGTCAAGCCAGAGAGAGTAGATCTTCAGGTAAATCCAGGTCCGGCCAGGCAGGACCAAATCCAGACAAGGCAGGTTAGAGACGTATCTAATAGGAAGCTGCGCTCTCAACAACCATTGCAAAAAAAGAAAATCGAGCAAGCTGGTCTTGATCACCAGCTTGAGCCTCCTTTGAAAAAACGTCGTATCCACACAGCTGATCCTGACCAGCAAAACCGCCTGGCGATCATTCAAAATGCCGTGGCCAGGCTGGATACGCCTTTAAGGTCCAATTTTAAGAAAAAGATGGATCGGCTTCAAAAGGAGCTGTCACGCGTTGAAAATTCTGAATCCTCGCGGCCGGTCTTGCAAGAAGTTGTCAGAAGTCTGATTCATGATTGTGTCTATCCTGGCAATCTATCGGTGTTGCAAGTACTGGCTGATGAGGGTGTGGGTGTGGTGAAAGAGCTCGGGTTCTATAAATTCGACCCAAGGGTTCCTCCATTGTTACTGAGGCAGGTGCTGGACAACAGTGACGATGAGGCTGTGATGGCGTTTCTGGACATAAATGCCGTAAGAATGATGTACATGGCTGATTCTACCAGTACGCAAACGGTGGAAAAATATTTAACTCACGCTGAGATCAAGGAGGCCGTTCACAGTTTTAACAACAACCCGGAATTCTATAATAGCTATTTTCCATTAAGCAAAAATCCCAATCTGCTATTTTCCCAATGTGCTGCACACTATCTGATAACCGGAATTTTTGCGGTGTTGGGTAACACATTGAGCGACTCCCGGACTGAACAGGATATCAGTCAATCCATCATAACGGATCTCAACTCAGAACGTTTTATAGCAAATCTTTATCAGCTTGAGGTTAACGCTTCACGATATCAACCGCTGATCAAAGAAGAATTGCACCACATGATGGACGCCGCACAGCGAGAACGATTATTTTTGTGCACCTTTATTCTGGGTCAGAAGCAGATGTTCGGTCTGCTGAAGGAGACGTTGGCAGACTCCTGGCAGGCCATTCTCAATCAGAGATTTAATCAGGGAGCAAACATACTGCACGTTCTGGCTACAGCACTGCCTGACTATTGTGAAGGAGTACACTTTACCTTTCTCAACCGTTATGTGGTCGCCTATGATGACCTGTTCCAGTTGCTGCCCGCCAGAGATCTGGCGAATATGAAGGACGACAGTGGTGCTACTCCCTTGATGCGATTGTATCATCACCACCCGTATCAGGTATCTGACTTACCACTGATCTCACCGGACCAGAACCTTGTCAGAAGTCGGCGCAATAGCCTGCTAAAGCTAACCTCCGGGGAGAGCCTTATTGACTGCATACAAAGCCTGATTGCATTTGGTCACCCAATGAGTGTCGCCTGGTTCAGTGAGTATCTGTACCTTTTTAAGCACCTCTACTACCAACGACCATCCCTGACATTCACTCCGACAGCCTTTCCCATTGGTTCGCCTTTGCCCGAGAGATGCGAGAAGGCAAATTTCCACCACACTCTGGAATCAACGAACGATTTTTTTCAGCGTGTTATCAGCTTTTTGGCAAGTAACACCGATATTTTTTGGAATTTGCAAGCTGAGCTGGAATTAACAATGCTTGTACAGGACTCAGAGCTACCGATTGAATATCTTGCTCAAGTGATCAGAGTTATGATACCGGACATGCAGTACTGTCTCCTTGAGTATCTGACCAGAACACGGGCCGACAGGAAGTCAATGTTTATTAAACGGGGCAGTGCCGATACACCTGAGGAGTCTTACTATCCCTGGCATCTCATTGGTCTTGCACTCGGGGCTGACAGTATCCCAGCGCCCAGGGTGGCTTGCAGCGTCGGCTTTTTGCGTGTAGTTGAAAATTTTGCTGCCAGGCATACGGAAAAAAACATTCCCAGGCTTCCTGAACCCTGGGAAAAACCGTTCTTTGCCAATAGCCACATAACGGTTTACGGGCGCAGCCTGGCTTTTCCCTGTGCAGCAACGCCAAACGGTTATCGGCGTTATAAGTTCCTGAAACAGTTGCCCGGTGGCAGAGAGCCCTGGGGAGATTTTATTCGAGAGCAACCACACCTTGAGTTTTTTCGCCGGCATAAAGCGGAGCTGGGACTGGAAAGTGCACTGCTTAAACCCATGGGAATCTTTCGCCTGACCGATGCCCTGAGTAAGTTGCAGCGGGCCGGTGTTCCTGAGTCAACCCAGGCAATGATTGCGTTTGAACCCGACAACTCCGCTTTTCTCCAGGTATTTGATGACGAAGAAAACAGCGCGCTCTATCACCATTATCCCTACGAGACTGAAGGTGTTGCTGGCCTCGGTGTTGAGGCATCACTCGCTGGGCTCGGACTGTTTGCCAGAGATGCCGGCCGCCTGTGGCGGCAAAACTTGCAGGCACCGGATGCATTATCCATGTTTCATGACACGGTTGAAGGCAGAGCCTGGTCACCGACCCCTTTTTTTAGCAAGCAGCGCTGTCCCGGCAACATGGGCGAGTGGCATCAGGATTATCCAAATATCGCACCAGCCCCCGTAGGAATGAGAGACTGGGCTGATATACGTTCCTTTAATGAACACACCATCGACCTCTTCGTTACCAGGTGTCACGTTGATGTAACCAGTGCCGAGAGTCAGCAACTGCTCAGAATCTCTGAACTCGGGAAAACTTTTTACGGGCTGGCGATCAACTGGCTGAGAGTTCGCCACGACACTGGCCAACTGGATTACACCAATTCAGAGCAGATGAATCAGTTGGCCGGGGAGTTGGTTGCAATTGCCGCAGACTTACTCGGCACCGCTTTTGGCATGCAACCGGAAGCAATGAAGGAGATAATTCACCAGAAACTACCGGCAGAAACACTGAGAAGGGCAGCACTTGAGTGTGGTTACTGGTGTGACCCTGACGTCCGCTATGTGCAGGACATCAGGAAAAAGCGCTTCCCCAGGTCAGTCTACCCCGATTATACGCATAAAGACTTTATCAAGATGAACCTGACGCCGACTCCCAACAACCTTACCCGTAAGGGTATATGGCGTTCATCAGGAGCGAAATCGCCAAACCTTGGTGCGAACAGCGCGCCCCTCCCTCTGGTTCATCTGGATTCTTTATTCTGGTTTGCCATACTGACAGGTTGGCGATATCACTAGTAATCTTTAACCGTTGGTCAGGTTCTATTTTGCCCTAATAAACTAATCACTGTTCCATAGCCATAAACAGCTTTTTCTATATTGGCACCCCTGGAAATCAGTTTCTCGACAAACGAAAAGTATGTTGAATCGGCTTTTGGTAGCATGGCAATATGGCATAAAGCGGTCATGCCCAGTGAGTCCTGAGCATTAACGTCGAGTTGAGGACAATTTAATAAAGATTCAATGACTGGTTTGTAGGGGTTGCAATAATCACCGGATTCATTCTCATCAAGATATTTGCTGTAGCAATCAATGGCTATTTGAAGGGGTGTTTTATTTTCCAGACCAAGCGCATTGACATCTTGCTTTTTTATTAAAAAGTCGATAATCCATTGACTTCTTTGTTTAATGGAATAAATCAGTGGTGTTTCTCCACTAATACGCAGTTCATTGATATTGAAGTCTGCACGATTCGTCAATGCTTCCAGTAGTGCTTGTTCATTGTATTTGATAAGTGTCTTTAACAGGTTTTCTTTCAGGCTAATGCTTTGAAGTGTTTCTAACCTTAATTGTATCTTTTTACGAAGCTGGCATCGCTGTGCAACTCCTGGGATTTCATGTTTGCTTTCATTTAGCCTGGAAATTAATGTAATTAACCGGTAAACAGACATACCAAAAACCTCATTTTTTAGAAGTGAGAGTTTCGGTGTATTATTTAAGCTCCACACATCATATATCACCATGGCAAGTCGTGGTCCTTTGCTTAAGATACATGAGAAGAGTTCACAATGTCTGATACTTTTGTCGGGGTGAAAATATTTCGATAATATATTCAATATGTGGGTTGAATTGTAAACATCCAAATCATGATCCATTTTTAATAAACCGGTTAACAGAAATCTGAATGCTATTTTTTCATTATGAGTTATATCACGTCTATCATTGTGCCTGGCAATAATGGATTCCATGAACTTCCCGATATCTGATAATGTTTTGAAGGGGCCTGTATCCCAGAGGGACATTTGTATATCTATTGAATGAATTTTGTTAATGTTTTTACAGAACTCCAGGGCATGGCTATTTAGTTTCTCAAGAAAGTAATCGGTTTGAGCCAGAATTGGCAATACATGGATCAGTTCAATATTCCTCTGATTAATGGGAATGCTGTGATTATCTTCACTGAAGCGGGTAGGGCTTTGCTGGTAAATTTTCAGCATTTCATGTTTTAAATTAGGCGGCAGTGCGTTTCCGGTGCTTTCCTGAAAAACAACATTATGATCAGTGCTAAACAGGTAATTGGTAATATGATTACTTTGCGGGATATTCATGACTGCTTCCTTACCGTGAAGCCTGTGTTTATAGAACTGAAAAAGGGCGCTAAATGTTCAATAACGGAGTTCCACCATTTCATTGCTCACTGTTGCGGGCAGGGCGATGGATTATCTACTGCCCCGCTTTCAGCAAGGAGTTTTGCACAAGCGGTGTAGCCGTAATTGGTAGCCAGGGTGAGAGCCGTCGAGCCTGTGTTATTTTGCTCATTGATCTGTATACCTGGAGCAGCCAGTAACATCTTGACGATCTCTGTGTTGCCACTGTTGGCAGCCTGATGCAGAGCAGTCCAGCCTTTGTTGGTCTTCGCATTGACCTCGATGCCGTCAGCATCCAGTAACAACCTGACAATCTCTGTGTCACCTCGATAGACAGCTAAGTGGAGAGCCGTCCAGCCATCGTTTTTCTTCTCATTGACCTTGATGCCGTCAGCTGCCAGTACCATTTTGATGATGTCTACACTGGCGAATCCAACAGCCAGGTGGAGAGCCGTCCAGCCTTTGTTATTCTTCTCATTGATCCCGCTGTCGTTAGCAGCCAGTAACACCTTGACGGTTTCTGCACTGGCGTATCTGATAGCCTGGTGCAGAGGCGTCCAGCCATCGTTAGTCTTCTCATTGACCTTGATGCCGTCAGCTTCCAGTAACCTCCTGACGACTTCTGTTTCATCGTCGTAGACCGCTAAATGGAGAGCCGTCCAGCCTTCGTCATCCTTCTCATTGATCCTGATGCCGCCAGCAGCCAGTAACATCTTGACGTTCTCTGCATTGCCGTATGCGGCAGCTACGTGGAGAGCCGTCCAGTTTCCGTCATCCTTCTCATTGACATTGATGCCGTCAGCTTCCAGTAACGCCTTGATGGTTTCTGGACTGGCGAATTTGGCGGCAAAATGTAGAGCCGTCCAGCCAATGCAATTCCGCAGATTGACTTTGATGCCGTCAGCGGCCAGTAATGCCTTGACGGTTTTTGTGTGGCCACTCCAGGCAGCAAAGTGGAGAGCCGTTTCGCCGGAAGTATTCTCAACATTGACCTGGATCCCGGGAATGTCCAGTAATGCCTTGACGGTCTCTGTGTGGCCGCAGCAGGCAGCGATGCGAAGAGCCGTATGGTCATGGTAATCAGTGGCATTAACATCCACTCCCCTGGTTTCAATCAGCGTTTTAAGGCCTTTGGTATAGCCCCTGGCAGCGGCGCAATGCAGTGGTTTTATGTCTGCTTCATCGGTGGTATTGAGGTAACTGATGATGATCCTGCGAATGAAACTTGTCATAGGATTCTCTTTGTTATCAGTGCTCCATAAGGTATTAAGACCCGTTCCTTTTCTCATCAGAATGCACTGTATCTCTACATTTTTCGTCAGGACAGCAATATACAAGGCTCCGTAAAGATCTTTCGCGCCCTTGCTAATCAATAGTTCAAGGCATTGCGTTTTCCCCCATCTGGAGGCTTCGCGCAATGCGCCGTCAAGGTCGTTTGCTCCCATGTTGATCAAGGTGGTAAGGCACTGGGTTTTTCCTTGCTCGGCGGCTTCGCTCAGGGCACCGTTAAGGTCGTTTGCTCCCATGTTGATCAGGGGCTCAAGGCACTGCGTTTGCCCCTGCCCAGCGGCTTCATTCAAGGCGTTATCAAGGGCACGCTGGCTGGGTTGGGTGCTGTTCAGGTATTCAAGGAGTTCGGCATTGCCCTCCCGGACAGCGGTGTGCAGTACGTTATCGATATTCACGCCGACCCCGGTCAGCAGCATTTGCAAGTCAATGGTCTGGCGCTGCCGGGTAGTGGTATTTTGCAGAGGTGTCTCACCATCGTGACCAACGGCATTGACATCAGCATGGCAGTCGACCAGGACCCGGACGCAATCTGTATGGCCGTAATTGATGGCGACAGCTATCGGGTGTTCAGGATGACCGGTGAGTGCTGAACGGTAAGTCCGGTTTGCCAAAGTCTCATCTTCGGCCAGCAGTATTTTCAGCGTTTCCAGATTCCCGGTACGACAGGCATTAAGCATCGGGGATTCACAATAGGGCGATTCGTCACCAGGGACTTGGCTACCGTCCAGAGGAACCAATGGCAGCGCCGGTTGCATGCATTGACTGCATTGGCGTTCATCAAGCCTTTTTACTTTCTGCTGATCACTGTCCAGCCATTGGGTGATGCATTCCAGGTGGAAAACGTGAGACTCCGGGCAAGAGGCTTTGACCAGTAAATGTCCGCCATATTGTCCTCCGATATTGCTGTCGTCGCCTATACAGTTCGAGCAATTAAAGGAAAAATCTGTGGTGTTGCCGCTGACGCTGTGCATGGCTGAAGCTTACTGTGTGATAAGGGTTGTGGTTAGGACAAACATCGGTAGAGAAAATTCCTTAAAACAGTATTTTGAACGAGGCGTTTTTGATTAAGCTGTTTTAGCCGTTTAATGAATGATCCCGAATTTTATGGCTCATAGTAGATGGCAGAACGGTGGATTAATTGCCCCATTTTCAACAAGAAGTTCCTTACTGGCGGTGTGACCAAACCTTGTAGCCAGGCTCAGGGCCGTATCGCCATTTTTATCCATCTCGTTGACCCGGATGCCGAAAGCGGTCATTAACGCTTCGATGGACTTTGGACAGCCGTATCTGGCAGCGAGGTGGAGAGCTGTCCAGCCATTGGTATTTGTTGCATTGACGTGGATACTCGGAGCCAGCAGTAACGCTTTGATGGACTCTGGATGATTGTATCTGGCCGCGAGGTGGAGAGCCGTCCAGCCATCGTGATCTTTCTCATTAATCTGGATAACGTCAGCTGCCAGTAACGCCATGACGGTCTCTGTTTGGCCATTCCAGGCCGCCATGTGGAGAGCCGTCCAGCCATCGTGATCTTTCCGATTAACCTTGATATCGCGAGCCGCCAGTAACGCCTTGACAGTCTCGGTGTGGCCTCGGCGGGCCGCTAAATGAAGAGCCGTCCAGCCATCTTTATTCCTGGCATTGGTATTGATGCCGTAAGCGGCCAGCAAGATGTTAACGATCTCTGTGTTGCCATTGCGGGCAGCCAGGTGAAGAGCCGTATAGCCGAGGCTATCAGTGCTATTGATATTCACTCCCCTGGTTTCAAGCAGCTTTTCCACGCATTTGCAATGCCCGTTGGCAACGGTGATATGCAACGGCGTTTGACCTTCTGCATCGGTGTCATTGATGTGTGTCGGGTCGCTCAGGAGATTGAAAAATTCCCAGGAACCTTGTCTGGCAGCAGTGTGCAGTACGGTAGCAATATTTGCTCCTTGTTGGGTCAGAACAACCTGGCCCGCGATGTTTTCCGTCAGAACAGCAATGTACAGTGCACCGTTAAGGTCGTTTGCTCCCTCTGTGATCAGAATATCAATGCACTGTGTATGCCCCCGCTCGGCGGCAGCGTAAAGGGCACCGTTAAGGTCGTTCGCTCCCGCAAAGATCAGGATGAAAAGGCACAGCGCCTGCCCCCGTTCGGCAGCATCGCGCAGGGCGGTATTAAGGGCTGGTTGGCTGGGGTGGGTGCTGATCAGGTATCGAAGGAGTCGAACATTGCCCTCCCGGACAGCGGTGCGAAGTACGTTATTGATATTCGCACCGGCCCTGATCAGCATGTCGACGACCTCGGAGCGGCCCTTCCGGATGGCGATACGCAGGGGCGTCTCACCATTGTGACCAGCGGCATTGACATCGGCACCGGCCCTGATCAACATGTCGACAACCTCGGAGCAGCTCTTCCGGATGGCGATACACAGGGGCGTCTCAGCATCGTGACCAGCGGCATTGACATCGGCACCGCAGTCGATCAGAGCCCGGGCACAATGATAATGGCCGTAATTGATGGCGACAACTAACAGGTGTTCAGAATGACCGGTGAGCACCGAACGGTAAGTCCGGTTTGCCAGGGTCTCGTCTTCGCGCAGCAACATCTTCAGTGTTGCCAGCTCTCCGGTACGGCAGGCATTAAACATTACGGACTCACAATAAGCTGATTCGTTGTCAATGACGTTACTCCTGTCCAAAAGAAGCAGTGGCAGTGCCGGTTGCATGCATTGACTGCATTGGCGTTGATCAAGTCTTTTTATCTTCTGCTGATTACTTTCAAGCCATTCGGTGATGCACTTCAGGTGGAAAACGTGGGATGCCGGGCAAGAGGTTTTGACCAGTGAATTCCCACCAGTTTGGCCTCCGATATAGCCGTCGTAGAAACAAATAGGACAATTAAATGCGAAACCTGCCGCGTTCATTGCTTTGCCTGCTTTATGACTCAATTGTGGGTAGGACAAAAATCAGCAGAGAAAATTCCATAAAACAAAACCTGGAATAAGACGATTGTTGTTCAAATCCCTAAGTCAGGCACAAGCCTGCCCGTTTTGCACCGGGCAAAGAAGGTTGTTCACCAGAATTCAAGGGATGGCAACCACAAAAATCTGGCAGCCATTAAAAGCCCTGATTCATTAAGGCGTCGAGAATAGACTGCCCTATGCGGTAATTGCTCCTATCCCAAAGTGAGTGGAATTGCGCCCCGGTTTTGTTCAATGCTTCGGTTGGTCAGTAACAGGAATACTGTTGGATTTTTTGCTGACAGGCTCTTCTGATCCAGAGAGTATAATTTTAAGATCTTTACAATGTTTATCGTTATAATCGTTTTGGCAGAGCGTATTAATGGCTGCGCCAAGAAGAAATCCAGCACCGCTATAAACGACTACAGAATGCCCCAGGAAACAACCCGCAGCACAGCCCAGTAAACATCCCGTGTCGCTGTAATCAGTATTTCTTATCGACCAGGGTTTACTGCATTCTGTTTGTGTGAAATTTGTCGTCTGCATATTACTTATCCCAATACTCTTGCGAACCGTAAAAATAGATGAAACATTCACTAAATCCGTTTTGCAGGTCTTCAGATACATTGAGGTTAGTACAGAGTTTGCTCTGCGCCAGCTTG